>CAMOQY010000055.1 GCA_946623295.1 uncultured Lachnospiraceae bacterium
GAAGCCGAGCGCTCTGATCTGAAAAATCGGCAATCTGAGCCGCCTGAGGCACGGCGCAGGGGCGGCCGAGCGGGCTGGGTGCACGGCGCAGAGGCAGTGTGCGGACAGGTGCACGGCACAGGGGCGGCCAGAGCGGGCTGAGCACGACGATCAGAAGGGAGATATATGGACACAGGAATACAAAAATATCAGGCATTTGTAACCACCGTGGAGACCGGAAGCTTTTCGCTCGCGGCCAGAGCCCTCTCCTACTCGCAGTCCGGGATCAGCCGCATGATAGCCGATCTGGAAAGCGAATGGAAAGTACAGCTCCTCGAGCGCGGCAGGTCCGGAGTGCGCCTAACCTCGGACGGAGTCAAGCTGCTCCCCTACGCCAAAAGTCTCCTCCGTGAATACGAAAACCTGCGCCACGCCATAGACGGCCTCGCCGGGCTTGAAAACGGTCTTCTGCGCATAGGCGCACACAAAGGCGTACCCGCGGCACGAATCGCAGCAATGCTCTCGGAGTTTTCCGCCGCCTGCCCCGGCATAGACTACGAGCTGATCAGCGGCTCATATACCGAGGTCGAGGATATGGTCAGAACAGGCCGCGTCGATCTCGGACTCTCGCGGTTTCCCGCCGCATCCTCTCTCACCGGCTCACTTCTGTACCAGGAAAGCCTTGTCGCACTGACCGCGGAACCAGCCGCCGGTATCTTCTCCATAGCCGATCTGGGCGGCGAGCCCTTCGTGCTTTTGGAGAGCAACGGCCAGGACGACGTGTCCGCGCTGCTGAAAAAATGCAGCGTCAGTCCCCGGATCCGGGCTGTCTGCGACGACGCCGCCACAGCAACCGCCCTCGTCGCTGCCGGCCTTGGGAGAGCGCTGATCCCCGAGAGCGCAGCGTCAAAACTTCCCGCGGGAGTCTTTGCGGTTCCGCTCGATGTACCCGCCTACATATCCACCGGCCTGATCCTCCGCTCCAAAAAGAACGCATCCGTAGCAGTACGGCGTTTCCTTGAGATATTTGACTAAGAGCTTATTCCATTTTAACAGCATTTGAGTTATACTTCTTTTATATTAGGTAAATTTCTTGTTGTCTCTGAAGTACGGAGGTCGCAACCATTATGAAAAAGAACTTTTCACAGCTTTTCGCAGCAGTGTTCTGTCTGCTGCTCATCGCAGGGATATTTATCTGCGCGCCGAAAAAGGCAGACGCCGCCGAGCCCTATTATTTTTACAGAGAATGCCTGGGCAAGATGGATAAGGGCAGCGAGCTCCAGACAGCCTATGATGCGCTGGCCGGGTGCATAGCCCGCAGAGAAGAACAGGCCGACGTCAGATCGCTCGGGCTCAGCCAGAGCGATGCGACTCTGGTCTTTACAGCCGTATACAGCGACCACCCGGAGCTGTTCTGGGTCAAAAGCGCCCTCAACTGGAGCCTCACCTCACAGGGCGTCATAGTCAGCCTTATACCTCAATATTATGAGATCGGGACGGATTTTGAGAGCGCAAAGGCCTCCTTTGACGCCGCGGCAAAAAAGATCCTCTCCGGCATCAGGCCGTTTATGAGCGAGTACGAAAAGGAAAAATATATCCACGACGCCCTCGCCACTTCGATCACGTATGATCTTGACGCCGAATTCAACCAGTCCGCGTACAGCGCTCTCGTAAACGGCAGATCCGTATGCGCCGGATACACGAAGGCCTTCGTGTATCTGCTCAGGCAGGCGGGAGTCCGTGCCTTTGAAGTTACCGGACAGATCGACAACGGAGGAGAAACTCCGGAAAACCACGCCTGGATCTACGTCAATATCAACGGCGAGTATTATCAGACCGACCTTACCAGCGACGATTCCTATGAAAACTCGTCAGAGCACGACCCCTCGGACGTCAGTTCGGTCTCCTACGCCTACTTCAACGTAAGCGATACTGTCATGAGCTATGATCATTATACATTCATGCTCTTCAACAGCGATGAAAACTATTTTTACTATGATCCCGACACCGAGGCCTTCCTGAATTATCTTCCGCAGTGCACCTCGGCCGCCGCGGGCTACCCCGCCATGTCCGGAGCTTATTACGTCGCTGACGGCATGGCGTCAAGCATCACCGTTGACGACGTCGTCCGCATACTGTCAAAGCCGACAGACGACGCCTGCAGAGTCTTTTTCGAAAATCCCGACCAGACGAACGTCAACGCGTTTTTCAGCCAGATCCAGACACACATGAGCGAGGCGCTCACCAGGATCGGAGCCTATGCCCGCGGCAGCTACGGTTATTCGACCTCAGGAAATGAGCTGATGTTTTCCTTTATTACCACCGGCGCCGCCGACCTTCACGGCAATATCGATTTTGTATATAACAGGAGCGACAGCTTCACGGTCTCGATCGTCAGCGCTGCCGACAATACCACGGTCTGGTCCGGCGATCTCGAAGGCATCGGCGCAAGCTATATCGCCTACAATCTTCCCTACGGCGCATACACTGTCAATACTTATCTGGACGGCGAGCTGATCGGAACTCAGAGCGTCGAGCTTCAGAGCGAAAAACAGGAATGCGACCTCATCCACAACGTCCACGCCTATGACTCAGACGGGTACTGCTCGCTCTGCGGCAGAAAACGCGTCGATCCCGAGGTGACCATGGCCGCGGAGGTGAGCGACACGGTAACTGCCGCCTTTGAGCTGACGCCCGATGCCTCGGAGGCCGCGACCTACGCGCAGTACAGCTCGATCGTCCTCGAGGTAACTCTCGGCGAAGGCCAGCTTGTTACCATCCAGGGCGACAGGACCGACGGCGGAGACTCGTGGCGTTTTGATTTTGAATCCATCTACGCCAAATATATGGCGGACGAGATCAGCGGCGTATTCAAGGGATTTACCGATGCGGGCCCGGTCGAGCTTAAAAATCTCTCCGGCATCAGCATATCCGAGTACTGCAGCCTCGTCGCAAAAAACAATCCCGGCGACGCAAAGCTTCTGCACCTCATGGCTGATATGCTCGAATACGGCGCTGCCTGCCAGGTCTACTCGGGATACAGGACTGACACGCTCGCGAATTCTCCCGGATTTGTCGCTGAAAACAGGACCGAAAACACCATACCCGCAAAGGAGCTGGTCACTTCCGATCCGGTTTCCGACAACTCATATATGATCAGATCGGCAAACCTCAGGATAGCCGACAGGATCAGCCTGTACTTTACCGTCAAAGCTGCTGCGGCAGAAGGAGTGACGCTTGTGATCACGCCTGAAGGCGGTGCATCCCGCACATATCCGCTCTCCTCTCTTGAGACGGCAGGACAGGGTATCTACCGTATCGATCTCGAAAAACTGTCTCCTCAAAACTACGGGAGGACCTATACCGTCACTCTTATGAAAGGGGCGGACATCCTCCACGGGATCCGTTACAGTGTCGATACGTATCTGAGCAGAAAAGCAAACGCAGGCGGAAATCTCGGAGCTCTCATCCAGGCCATCTACGACTACAGCTGCTCCGCGAGCGAATACGTCTCATAAGCCCGCCGGGCCTCAGCATCCTTCGATGCTTCAGGCTCTGCGCGGTTGATGCGGTGTACATCTTATCACGCAAAGAAAACAGGGCGCGGCGCGCCCTGTTTTTCATACGCTGCAAAAGCCTTCTCAGTCCGGTGTCATGAACGTCACAAAGGTCTCTTGACTTTCGGAACCCGATGACATATCATTCTTTACAGAGGCAACGTCTGTGTCCAGAGCCGTCCCTTGACCGTATCGGTCAACACGACTGGAGGTTCCAGGGGTTGCTTTTTTTGATATATTCAGTTTACCACCGCTTTGCAGCTCAACATTAACCGCTCTCGGTCTGCCTGTCTGCATATGATCTGTCTGCGGCTGATTCGCCCGTCAGAGCGCGCATGCGGCGTGAAAATCAAAAGCCGCACGCGGCTCATATCGTCGAGGCAATCCGCGAAAGACTGACTTCCGGAGGCGCCTCAAAACTGCGTGCGGCTTTTTTATCGATCTGCTTAGTCGGGCGGTCAGCCCTTTACAAATGCGTCTATATCGGCGGCTGTGGGAAGCGACTCCATTGCGCCTTTTTTTCTGACGCAGAGGGCGCCGGCTATATTCCCGCGGCGGACCGCCTCTTCGATGATCTCTCTGGTGATATCCCCGACTGCGCGGACGCCCATGCGGACCATGGAAGCGAGAGTGCAGCCCCAGAAGGCATCTCCGGCCCCGCAGGTATCTACGCATTCCGAGGGCACGGAGGGCAGGAGGTCCGATTCTCCGCCAAAGAACCATCGGGCCCCGCGGCTTCCGAGCGTTTCCACGGTGAGCGTGATCCCGTATTTTTCCATGACCTCCGGGATCGCCTCCTCGCCGCCGATCATATCGACCTCCTCATCGGATATCTTGAGCATATCTACATACGGCAAAATACCGCGCACAGCGGCGGCGGCCTCACTGTCATCGTCCCACATAACATTGCGGTAATTTACGTCAAAGGAGACTATGCGCCCGAGCTCGCAGGCTTTTTTCATCGCATAGACTGTGGCTTCTGAAGCCGGCGCCTTTGACAGCGAACACGAGCCTGCGTGCACGATCAGCGTATCTTCGATCCCGGCCCTCTCCACATCTTCGATACCGAGGAGCATGTCGGCGCCAGGCTTTCTGGCAAAGGTAAAGCTCCTGTCGCCGTTTTCATCGAGCGATACGAAAGCCATCGTCGTAACGGCCTCGCCGGTAAGCTCCGGAACGCAGTTCTCAACGCCGTTCTGCTTCAGCGTGCCGACGAGGAATCGTCCGAAATCATCGTCTCCCATCTTTCCGCAAAAGCCCGACTTAAGTCCCTGCTTTGCAGCTGCAACGGCGACGTTTGCCGGGGCTCCGCCCGCTCTGCGTAAATAACTGCCCGGCTCGTTGCCCGGCAGAAAATCTATAAGCATTTCGCCAACGCAAAGTATATCTCTCATGTTTTCCCTCCGTACGCCGCACTTCATATGTATATGCGCGTTTTTCCAGACGTATTATACTTTTTTTTGCGCGGATTGTATATCTTTCCGGCGCCGATTTTCTTTCTTTTTTGCAAACAGACCGTCCTGATGATTGAAGCATGCGCGTTTTTCTGATATATTTCACCTTTGGAGGTGATCTGTCATGATCAGAAAAGAAAAATTCTCAGAATATGAGCTTTATACAATTTCCTCGGACGAGCTTTCGATATCCGTCGCCACGCTCGGCGCGACCCTCACGAACGTGAGCCTGCGCGGCAGTGACAATCTGGTGCTCGCTTATCCCAGCGCGGAGGACTATCTCTCCTGCTCCTCATACGTGGGAGCTGTGATCGGGCGCTACGCGAACCGTATCGCCGGATCGAGATTCACCCTCGGCGGCACCGTATACGACCTCACTCCGAATGAAAACGGCAACCAGCTTCACGGCGGGCCGCAATCCTTTGACAGACGCAGGTGGGAGGCCGCAGTGGTGGATGACAGCACTGTCTGCTTTACGCTGCACTCGCCCGACGGAGACAACGGCTTCCCCGGAGAGCTGACCGCTTCCGTCACCTACAGCGTGGAGGGAAGCGCATTCAGGATGGACTTTTCCGGAAAGGCCGACCGGGACACCATATACGCCCCCACGACTCACGCTTACTGGAAGCTGGGCAGCACATGCGCCAGAGATCTCACGCTCTGCATCAATTCCGACCGATATCTGCCTGTTGACGGCAAACTGATACCTACCGGAGAGCAGGCCGATGTGACCGGAACCGAATTTGATTTCCGTATGCCGAGACCCATCGGGCAGTTCTACGATCACTGCTTTATCCTGCGCGGCGGAGAGCCCGCTCTGCGGCTGAGCGACGGAAGTATTTCCATGGAGCTCTTTACTGATTTTGAGGGAGTGCAGATGTACACCGGCTCCGTGAGCGGCTTTGAAGGCTTCCCCGGCGCTGCGCTCGAACCCGAATTCTGCCCCGACAGTCCCAACAGGCCGGAGTTTGAATCTCCCGTCCTGCGTGCGGGCGAGGTGTTCAGCAAATATATAGAGTACAGGTTTGAGTAACCATCCGGTACCGCGCCGGATCAAGTGATGCGTTTCCATGCTGAGCTTGATCGAATGATACGCCCTCACATTGCGCTGAATCCGCCCATCCCGGAGATTACGACTCCAAAGATCCTCGCGCCGGATACCGGAACCACGGTTTCCGGCGCCGTACCATATCAAGCAGACGACCCGCTCAACCAGACGGACGACCTGTCTTCATATCAAAAAGCGACCCATATAGTATCTTTTTTGAAGTTTTTAAAAAATGATACTATTTTTTCTGCGTTTTTTTCTTGTCTGCCGCCCGTCTGCTTACGAAAAATAGTATCAAAAATACGAAAATCAAAAAATGATACTATTTTTTGGAGACTCTCTGAGTAAAAAACTGCTTTTTGCGATCTAAAAAGTAGTATCATTTTTGCATTTTTCAAAAAAAGATACTATTTTCCCGGGCAGTTCGTGCCGTCGGATGAGTTTTTCGCCAGAAAAAATAGTATCATTTTTCGCATTTTTGATTTTTGATACTATACGCACCACTCTGATCGCCTCACAGGCAGTACCTCTGAACAAAATCCTTTACGATCCTGGTGTTAAGCCTTGTTTCCTCTGTCTCAAACGTTAATATCAGATTCTCACCCGGATATATGCCGTTAAGGATATACGACGAAATCTTACGAATACTCTTCTCTACATACGCCTGATTGTTCATAAGTCCAAAGTGCTCCCAATACAGCTCTTCCCTCTTTCTGACGTTGAGGATGGTAAAATCAGGGTAAGCCTCTTCATATCCATCAAGCCACAGAGGACATTCATAAC
Source organism: uncultured Lachnospiraceae bacterium (assembly GCA_946623295.1). Taxonomy (GTDB): domain Bacteria; phylum Bacillota; class Clostridia; order Lachnospirales; family Lachnospiraceae; genus UBA3774. The sequence continues at coordinate 6,822 of CAMOQY010000055.1, forward strand.
GGTATAGAACACCATTCTTATACAGCTCGTTGGCTATAATAAGCTCCGATTTCGAGCGGACCTGCTCACCCTGATCGGTAACCAGCCCCAGCCCGGTCTCATATGCGTTCAGAGGAAGAGCACTGTACTCTGCTGCCCTCCACTCCCGGACGATATCCTCATCCGAAGCCTCCACCGGAATGATAAACTTTCTCTTGCCGGGCGGGCACCGTTCGATGATCTCCTCAGGGGACGTTCCGGAATAAACTCTCAGGAGCCTTTCGATAGCACCGATCTCCTTCTCGACCGACGCGAGGACCTTGCTGTCATATTCCTGCTGCGCCAGCCGGAAGGCAAGCGCCTCATTCGATTTTGGTATATAACTCATGGTATGCTCATCATTTGCGTCTACCATGTAACAGCGCTCTGCTCCGTTGACCCTTCGGACGCGAAGCGCGCCGCCCGCCGGCTGGGACAGGCTTTTGCCGCAGCTTTTATGGTAATCTTTGAGTCTTGCAAGCCTCTCATTGAGTGAATGAACAATGCCGGCGATCAGAAAACTTCCTGCCATCTTCATAAAAAAACCTCCATATTCAAAAAAGTGTAAGTAAAAGAACACGGCGCGAGCCGCATCGGATAAATGTGACTGGGACGGCGGATCTTGTCTGTCATTATCGCTGAAAATAAAATAACCCTGAATAAATAGATGTAACTATGCCGATCCTGCACAATGCCTCGAACTGAGACGTGTCGATATATTATCACTTTCCGATAATCAAGTAAATGATCCGGGTCATGGCTTTTTAAGATCATTACCTGCAAATTGATCTGTTTTATTCATGAAACAGGCCCGTATATCCAATGCGATAAAACCATGCTGCCTGACGAAAAAACATTTACACGCATGCCCCGGCTGCGGTATAATCACACCATGCCCCGGCGGGACGCCGGCGCACCGCAATATTCTGCTGATAATTTCACTATTATATCAAGGAGGTTTGTTATGACAGGAAATGTACGACCCGAGTCCATGGCCAGGATCAACACGGCCGAGCTCGCTCAGGCTTTCATCGACGAGCAGGTAGCGGAGATCCGCGCGCAGGTAGGCAGCGGCAAGGTTCTGCTCGCTCTCTCAGGCGGCGTTGATTCATCCGTGTGCGCCGCGCTTCTTTCAAAGGCGATCGGCAAACAGCTGACCTGCGTACACGTAAATCACGGTCTGCTGCGCAAGGGTGAGCCCGAACAGGTCTGCGAGGTTTTCGGCAAGCAGTTTGACGTCAATCTTGTCTACGTCGACGCTGTAGACCGCTTCCTCGACAAGCTCGCCGGGGTCTCCAATCCCGAGACAAAGAGAAAGATCATCGGCAAAGAATTCATCGACGTCTTTGCAGAAGAGGCCGCAAAGCTTAAGGGGATCAAATTCCTTGGACAGGGTACGATCTATCCGGATATACTGGAATCAGCCGACGGCATCAAGGCCCATCACAACGTCGGCGGTCTTCCCAAGGAGCTGGACTTTGAGCTGGTCGAGCCCGTCAAGCTTCTCTTCAAGG
>CAMOQY010000056.1 GCA_946623295.1 uncultured Lachnospiraceae bacterium
GTTCCAGGGGCAGCCTGCTCCCGGCCAGTTTCAGGGCCAGCCCGCTCCTGCAGCAAAACCCAAGTCCAAAAAGGGGCTGATCATCGGTATCTGTGCCGCCGTGGCTGTCGTCGCAGCCATCGTGGTCCTTATCGTTTTAGATCCCTTCGGCGGGACAAAGCTCGACCTCGGCTCCTACGCATCAGTCAGCTACAGCGGCGGCAACACCCGCGCCAGCGCCTGGCTGGAGCTTGACCGGCTGCAGATCTTTGAAGATATCATCGCCGACAAAAAGCTCGACTCCTCCGGCATAAACTACGATACCGGATTTATCCCCGACGAGCTGATGCCATACGCCCAGTTCGTGGACGATATCAGAGTATACGCCTGTGAGGATCCCGACGGCGCGTGGATAGAAGTGACCAACGACGCCTTCCGCGGCATGGACGGCTCCGGTCTTTCAAACGGCGACCGTTTCACCATACAGATCGAAGCTCCCGAGGAGCAGGCCAAAGAGCTGGAGATCAAAGCGCCTGTCTTTACAAAGGAATTCACCGTCGAGGCTCTCCCGGACATGGCCTCCTACGACCCCTTCGACCTGGTGGACATCGTCTTTGACGGCGTCTCCGGAAGCGCGTCGCTGAATATAGAAGTAAAACCCGAATATGAGGACATCATCAACTACTGGGACTTTGAGGCCGATACCGAATACGACCTCTCCAACGGCGACGTGATCAAGATCACCTTCGATTATGATCCCGATTATTTCGATTTCATACCCACGAGCACCGAAAAGACCATCACCGTCGAGGGCCTGCCCTTTTATATTACTAAATTCGAACAGATCGACAAAGCTACTCTCAGCGCGCTTCAGACAGCTGCTCTCGAAAAACTCAAGGAATCCACAGCCATGATCAAGGATGCCTCGTTCAGCGATCCGGAATATTACGGCTACTTCCTGAACTCTGCGCCAAAGCCCGACATGTATGACAACAATGAGCTCTATCTGATCTACAGGACGCTTGTCACCCCCACTACGCCGGATCTGATGCCCTTCTACGTCTACCTTCCGGCGAATTTCGCTTACGTGCTGGCTTCTGATCCCGAGCTGGAGGAGGCGGTTTTATTCTCCACGCCCGGATACTTCAACTGGTACGGGATAAGCACTGACGGCTACGTCCATCCGCACGAGGCTTGCGAAAAGCTCCTCGAAGACGCGACCGAGGGCTGGAATACCGAGTTTGGCGGCCCGATCGCAGCATTTGAGACCTCGGACGGCCTTGTCACGAGCCTCAGCGAAATCAACGAAACCCTTACCGCTGTTCTCCACGCCAACGCGCTGGCGATCGCCGAAAAGGAAGTGACCCGCTATTACGGCGATTCCTACACCTTCTCCGGATGGGAAGCGGCGGGCGAGTACTTTGTCAATAAGCCCGGTGAAGATCAGGGGATCGCCTGCGTGATCAAGGTGCAGGCAGCTACAGCCGATAATACGGTCCTGACACTTTATTTCGCCGTAAGCTACGACGAGATCTGCATCACCGACGGCATCCTGATCCCCGAGGAATACGATATGATGGTTACCGACGATATGGGGCTGCCTTTCGGGACCCCCAATCTCAAGGAGCTCCATGAGTACTACAGGTCGCAGTCCGAAGCAAACGGTTACAAATTCGAGTACCGCGGCGCTGATCTTGAAGCCGCAGCGGCAGCAGCTCCGGCAAATTAAGGGAGAAAAATAATATGGATCAGAAGCAATGTATTGAGATCTTTCGCCGGGTCGGCATCGTTCCGGTGGTCGTTCTGGAAGATGCAAAAGACGCCGTTCGTCTCGGACAGACTCTCACGGCGGGAGGACTTCCCGTCGCGGAAGTCACGTTCCGTACAGCCGCAGCCGAGGAGTCGATCCGGGCTATGTCCGAGTCCTGTCCCGGCCTGCTGGTCGGCGCCGGAACAGTGCTGGATATCGGCCAGGCAGAGCGCGCGGTAAAAGCCGGCGCCAGATTCATCGTAAGTCCCGGACTGAACAGGGATCTGACAGCCTGGTGTCTGGAACGTGATATCCCGGTCTTTCCCGGAGCGCTGACTCCCACGGAGATCAGCGAGGCCGTCTGTATGGGCCTTACCACAGTAAAATTCTTCCCGGCGGAGCCTGCCGGCGGACTTTCCATGATCCGTGCGCTCTCCGCTCCGTTTGGAATGGTCTCCTTTATGCCGACCGGCGGTATCAGCCCGGCAAACGTCCGTGATTATCTCAAAACAAGCTGCATCGCAGCCTGCGGAGGAAGCTGGATGGTCAAATCTTCTCTGATCGCGGCGAGCGAATGGGACCGTATAGAAGCCCTTGTGCGCGAGGCGGCGGATATCGTCCGCGAGTGCCGTCCCGCAGTATCCTGAGCAAGAGTAAAAGGAGCAGGCAAATGGATATAATGAAAAAATTCTCCCTGGAGGGCAAGGTCGCGCTGGTGACCGGAGCTGCGTACGGGATCGGCTTTGCCATCGCGGAGGGTCTGGCCTCGGCCGGCGCAAAGATCGTCTTTAACTGCCGCAGCACGCACCACCTCGAGCAGGCGATGGCGGATTACCGCGAAAAAGGGATCGACGCGACCGGGTACATCTGCGATATCACAAAAGAAGACGAAGTCCTGAAAATGGTGGAAAGCATACGCAGCGACTTCGGACCTGTAAACATACTCGTAAATAATGCCGGGATCATAAAGAGGATCCCGATGCTCGATATGTCCGTCGAGGACTTCCGCCAGGTGATCGACATTGATCTGACTGCGGCGTTTATCGTTTCCAAGGCAGTACTTCCGGACATGGTCAAAGCACGCAGCGGCAAGATCATAAATATCTGTTCCATGATGAGCGAGCTCGGCCGCGAGACAGTATCCGCTTACGCCGCCGCAAAGGGCGGTCTCAAGATGCTCACGAGAAATATCGCATCCGAATACGGCTCATACAATATCCAGTGCAACGGCATCGGGCCCGGCTATATCGCCACGCCTCAGACTGCCCCGCTTCGCGAGAGGCAGAGCGACGGCTCCAGGCATCCCTTTGACAGCTTTATCCTGGCAAAGACGCCCGCCGAGCGCTGGGGAACTCCCGAGGATCTGATGGGCGCCGCCGTCTATCTGGCATCACCGGCGTCTGATTTCGTAAACGGCCACATTCTCTACGTGGACGGAGGGATCCTGGCGTACATCGGCAAACAGCCGTAATCCAGGCACTTACCAAAAAGATTTCCGCGCCGGCACACCGCCGGACGCAGGCAAAGCAAAGAATTTAACCGGGAAGGAACAAAAAATGAAGATAGCATTGATCAATGAAAACAGCCAGGCGGCAAAAAACGGCGTCATCGACGCGGCGCTCAGAAAAGTCGTTGAGCCCATGGGGCATACCGTCGTCAATTACGGGATGTATCAGGCTGACGATGAGGCGCAGCTGACATACGTACAGATCGGAATCCTTGCCGCTGTGCTCCTCAATTCCGGAGCGGCAGACTACGTGATAACCGGATGCGGCACGGGCGAAGGCGCCATGCTCGCGTGCAATTCATTCCCCGGCGTGATCTGCGGCCATATAGAGGACCCTCTCGACGCCTACACCTTCGCCCAGATCAACGACGGCAACGCCATCGCGATCCCCTTTGCAAAGGGCTTCGGCTGGGGCGGAGACCTGAATCTGGAGTATATCTTTGAAAAGCTTTTCTGCGAGGAAAGCGGGCAGGGTTATCCGAAAGAGCGCGCCGTTCCCGAAAAGAGAAACAAAAAGATCCTCGATGACCTGAAGAAAGTGACCTACCGTCCCATCGCCGACATACTGCGCGAGGCCGATCGCGAGCTCGTAAAAGGAGCTCTCTCCGGCGCGCATTTTACCGAATATTTCTTCCGCGACTGCAGGGATGCGCAGCTTGCCGCTGTGGTAAAAGAGCTGCTCGGTGAATAAAGTTCTCCATTATCTCTGTTCAGGCTATTCCCTTGTTGACGGGATAGTAAAAATATCTTAAAATGTCCATGTAGTCCGGCACAGAAAACAAGCCGGAAGATAAGGAGAAAAGATCCAATGAAAAAGTTTCTTTCTGTAGTCCTTTCTCTGATCATGGTCCTGTCGCTCACCGCGTGCGGCGGCAATTCCGGATCAGAGGGCGGTTCCGATTCCTATGAGATCGCTGTCGTTACAGACGTAGGCCAGCTCATGGACGGCGGATTCAACCAGGGTACCTACGAGGGTGCAAAGGCTTACGCCGAGGCTAACGGCAAGACCTATCAGTACTATCAGCCCGCCAACGGCTCCGATGCTACCGATAACGACCGTGTCGCCGCCATGCGTCAGGCCATCCAGAACGGCGCCAAGGTCATCGTAGCTCCCGGCTTCCTTCAGGCCACGGCTATGACCACCGTTGCTCTTGAGAGCCCTGACGTCAAGTTCATCTTCGTTGACGGCTGGGCACTCACCGACGACAAGCAAGAGGTCATCCCCAACGTCACCGCTATCGTCTACAAGGAGCAGGAGTCCGGTTATCTGGCCGGCTACGCTGCTGTAAAAGACGGCTATACCAAGCTTGGCGGAACCTTCGGCGGCGGCGGATCCAATCCTGCCTGCAACCGTTTCGCTTACGGCTACGTCCAGGGTGCGAAGGACGCTGCTGCTGAGACCGGCGCGACTGTCGAGATCAGGATCAGCTTCCAGTACGGCGGTTCCTTCTCGGCTTCCTCCGAGCTGGCTACCCAGATGGGCACCTGGTACAACAACGGCACCGAGGTCATCTTCGCCTGCGGCGGCTCCATGGTACAGAGCGTTATCTCCGCTGCCAACGAGACCGACAACGGCAAGATCATCGGCGTTGATACCGACCAGTCGATCCTCAGCGACCGCGTCATCACTTCCGCTACCAAGGGCCTGAGCGCTTCTGTTCAGAAGGTCCTGGGCGAGTTCTATGACGGCAAGTGGGACGAGCTTCTCGGCGGCCAGGCGTCCAATCTCGGCGCTGCCGACGACGCCACCGGACTTCCTTTTGCCACCTCCAAGTTCAACACCTTCACCGAGGCTGATTACAACGCCATCTTCGAGAAGATCAAGACCGGCGCCGTAACTCCCGACGCGAACGTAGAGGGCTGCGAGAATGCCGATTTCTGGACCGCTCTGTCCGACGGCAACACCACGGTAGTCTATGAATAAGCCGATACTTTGATCATTACTTCAGAGAGAAAGGGCCCCGTGTCCTTTCTCTCTTTTGCGGATATAAAGGAATGATCCTCTGTATCCGCAAAAGAGAGAAGCTTGCTTTTGGCAAAAACGGAAGGAGTAGGCAATATGAGCAATTCACCGTACATAATCGAGATGCGCCATATCACAAAGGTCTTTGGTACCAACCGTGCAAATGACGACATCACGCTCCAGCTCAAAAAGGGCGAGATCCACGCCTTGCTCGGAGAAAACGGCGCAGGCAAATCCACGTTGATGAGCATCCTGTTCGGTCTGTACGACCCCGATGAGGGCGAGATCTACAAGAACGGCGAAAAGGTCACCATCAAGGATCCCAACGACGCCACAGCCCTGGGCATAGGAATGGTCCACCAGCACTTCAAGCTCGTGGAATGCTTCAGCGTCCTTGACAACATAATCCTCGGCGAAGAGGATACGCGCATGGGCTTTCTCCAGAAAAAGACCGCCCGCGCCAAAGTCAAGGAGCTCAGCGATAAATACGGCCTGTACGTGGATCCCGACGCGATCATCGAAGACATCACGGTCGGCATGCAGCAGCGCACCGAGATCCTCAAGATGCTCTACCGCGACAACGAGATCCTTATCTTTGACGAGCCCACTGCCGTCCTTACTCCCCAGGAGATCGACGAGCTGATGCAGATCATGAAAAATCTCGCTGCCGAGGGCAAATCGATCCTCTTTATCACCCACAAGCTCAACGAGATCATGGAGGTCGCCGACCGCTGCACCGTACTCCGGAAAGGCAAATATATCGGCACCGTAAACGTGGCCGAGACGACCAAGGAAGACCTCTCCGAAATGATGGTCGGGCATTCGGTCAAATTCGCGGTGGACAAGGCCCCTGCCAAGCCTGGCGAGCCAGTGCTCGAACTCAGAAATCTCTGTGTCAGGAGCCGCTCCAGCCACAAGAACGCCGTCAACGACGTGTCCTTCACCGTGCACGCCGGCGAGATAGTCTGTATCGCCGGTATCGACGGCAACGGACAGACGGAGCTCGGATATGCCATCACCGGCCTTGAGAAGGCCGATAGCGGCAGCATCATCATGTGCGGCGAGGACATCACGAAAAAGAACATCCGCTACCGCTGCGAGCACGGCATGAGCCATATCCCCGAGGACCGTCACAAGCACGGCCTCATCCTCGATTTCACGCTCCAGGAAAACATGGTCCTGCGCCGCTATCTGGAGCCCGAATTCCAGAAAAACGGTTTTATCAGATTTAAGGAAGTCCGCGAATACGCCGAAAAACTGACGGAGGAATTTGACGTCAGGAGCAGCGCCGGAGTCGACTCAACGGCGCGCTCGATGTCCGGCGGAAACCAGCAGAAAGCCGTGGTTGCCAGAGAGCTCGACCACGATCACAAGCTCCTTGTCGCCATTCAGCCCACCCGCGGACTGGACGTGGGCGCCATAGAATTTATCCACAGCGAGATAGTCAAAAAGCGCGATGCCGGAGCAGCCATCCTGCTCATCTCCCTCGAGCTGGACGAGATCATGAGTCTCTCCGACCGGATCCTCGTCATGTATGAGGGCGAGATAGTCGGACACCTCGATCCGAAGACCACGGACGTCAAGGAGATGGGCCTGTACATGGCCGGCGCCAAGCGCGACACCGTAAAGGAGGAGGGATGAACATGAGCGGCTTTATGAAAAAAGAGGGCGTCAAGTCCGTAATTTCCTCTGTACTCTGTATCCTTGCCGGTGTTCTGCTCGGCTTTATCATCATGGTGCTGCTGGCGCTCTTTAACGACCGCACCTCGATAGGGGACGCGGTAAAGGGTCTGGGCATCCTGCTCGCGGGACCTTTTTCCAGCGGCAACGCGGCGTATATAGTCACAAACGTCGGCGACATGATCTTCTATTCCACGCCGCTCATCATGACCGGTCTGTCGGTAGCCATCGCCTATAAGACGGGCCTGTTCAATATCGGAGCGGCCGGACAGTTCTACATGGGCACCCTTGCCGCCCTGATGATCGCTCTGAACGTCGATACGAACGGCAGCCCCGCCATGGGCTTCCTCGTATGGCTGGCGGCGCTCCTTACGGCGATGCTCGCCGGCATGATCTGGGGCGCGATCCCGGGGTTTTTCAAAGCCGTGTTCAACGTCAACGAGGTCATAGTCTGCATCATGACAAACTGGATCTCCGCAAATATCGTCACCTGGATCTTTACCAATACGCCTGACCTCATCAACCGGAGCGCGGGCAAATCCGGCTATCTGATCACGACTGCGGCCACGGGCAACGGAACGCCAAAGCTCGGGCTCGATCAGGTATTCAAGGGATCCTACATCGACATGGGCATTCTGGTAGCCATCGCCCTTGCCATAGTGATCTACGTCATCCTTACCAAGACCACCTTCGGCTACGAGCTGCGCGCCTGCGGTTCCAATAAATACGGCGCGCGCTGCGCGGGCATGAACGAAAAGCGCAACATAATCGTCTCCATGGCCATCGCCGGCGGACTGGCCGCGATCGGCGGCGCGCTCTACTACCTGAACCCCGGTATCGAGCTCAAATTTGATACGGCATACAGCCAGCTCCCCAGCTACGGCTTCAACGGTATCCCCGTGGCCCTGCTGGGCAGCAACAACCCCATAGCGGTCATATTTGTAGGTATCTTCATCAGATTCCTCAGTCTGGGCGGAGACCACCTGACCAGCGCGGGCTACAACAAATATATTTCCGACATCATCGTGGCCCTGATCATCTACTTCGCGGGCTTCTCCATGTTCTTTAAGGGCTTTATCACAAAGCTTGCAAGGAAAAAGGAAAAGGCAGCCGAGGAAGCTGCAAAGGCAGCGGTGCAGAAACCGGCCGGGGAAGGGGAAAAGACCGGGGCAAAAGCCGATGAGGCCGCACCGGAAAAAGCCCTGACCGAAGGAAAGGAGGCTGAGACGAAATGATCTTCCTGCTTCAGAAAACACTTATTTATACAGCTCCCCTGCTCATCGTGGCGCTTGGCGGCATGTTCTCGGAGCGAAGCGGCGTCATCAATCTGGCCCTCGAGGGCGAGATGATCTTCGGCTCCTTTATCGGTGCGATCAGCGCCAGACTTTT
>CAMOQY010000057.1 GCA_946623295.1 uncultured Lachnospiraceae bacterium
GAGAAAGAAAATGAGCAGGCTTAGCGTAGTCGTTCCCGTATACAAAGTAGATGAAAAACTCTTCCGGGGTCTGGTGGACAGTCTGATAGCCCAGAAGACCGCCTCGTTTGATCTGGAGATCATTCTTGTGGACGACGGCTGCCCGGAAAACAGCAGCCTTTTTGACGAGTACGCGAAGGTACTGGAGGACGGTCTGGTAATGAAGGTACTCCACCGCGAGAACGGAGGGCCGGGAGCCGCGCGCAATACCGGTCTTACGGCTGTTACGGGCGATTATCTTGCATTTGCGGACGCCGATGACAGAGTCCTTCCCGGGATATATGAAAAGGCCGTCGGCATACTTGACGATGAAAAAAGTACCGACTGCGTGGTGTGCAGCTTTGTTTCGGTCACTTCGCGTGGGCCGGTCACTCATATCGTGACGGAAGGCGTAGCAGGCGGCGGACGCGGGCTCAGCCAGATACGGCTGCCGGCGTCAAAGGTATTTCAGATCATCTGCGGAGACAATTTCAGATGCGGAGGCGGCTATCTCTGGACAAAGATATTCAGAGTTGATTCGCTTCGGGCAAACAACAGCGGCAGGCTTCCGCTCTTTGACGAGGAGCTGTTTGCGTATGAGGACAAGCTGTGGTGCCTCAGGGCGCTCACGGGACTGGCCGGCGTAAGACTCCTCCCGGATACCGGCTACGCCTATAAAAACGACGCGCCGAGCATATCCAACGGAGAGCAGGCCGAGAGCCGCCGCAGGCTGAACGTCTATCTTGCTTTTGACCGCATGGAGGAGCTTGCGGCAGAACACGGGAAGAATGCGGTGCTTGCGCTGAGGGTCCACGACTTCAAGATCGTATTTACCGACCTGCTTAAGCTCAGAAAGGGCAGTGATCCTCAGGTAAAGGCCGCGGCGCAGGAGAGGATGAAGAGACTCGTGAGCGTCCTTTCTCCTTCTGATTTCAAGAGGGCGAGGGACAGAGCGGCGTACAGATATATGAAACTGAAATATGGGAGATAGGTGCGGAAGCGCCGGATAGATGATGTTCTATCAGATCATAGAAAAAACATATTCAAACGCGAAATTCAACGCGGGATCAAAGGCCAGGGACGACGCTGTCAGGATCCTTGACGGACTGGGCTTTGCGGCGGCGGAGATGACGCCTCACGATGAGAGACGCGCGGATGCCGGACGCATCGGAAAGCTGCTCGGGCATATCAGGGCGGCCCGCGACTGGAAAAGGACTCTGCGCAGCATGGGAAGCGGGGACGTGGTACTCATCCAGCTCCCGCTGATAAACCACTCCGTATATATTGAAAAGGCTTTTGCTTCCGCGAAAAAAAGAGGCCTGCGGGTCATCGGGCTCGTACACGACCTCGAGGAGCTTCGCTGCCAGCTTGAGAGCGGAGATGCTTCCGCAGGCCGTTACGCTCGCGAGGGAGCCGCGCAGCGGGCGATTTCCGATGTACTGATAGTTCATACGCAAGCCATGAAGGATTATCTGACAGAACAGCTCGGAGCCGACGCTGACAGGCTTGTCGTTCTCGGTATATTCGACTATCTGCTGGGCAGCGATCTGCCCGAAGCCTCAAATGACGGTACGGTCGCGATCGCGGGAAATCTGAAAAGAGAAAAGGCCGGGTACGTATACAAGCTCCCGCAGGACGTGAGCTTTTCCCTTTACGGCGCCGGTCTTGAGGGGGATCCGCCGGAAAACGTGCAGTACCGCGGGAGATTTTCGCCGGACGAGCCGGGGCTGATATCGGGCGCCTACGGCCTTGTATGGGATGGAGAAAGCGCGGATGCCTGCGAGGGCGTCTACGGCGAATACCTCAGATACAACGCGCCGCACAAGACATCGCTCTACCTGGCCTGCGGTCTTCCGGTCATCATCTGGGACAAGGCTGCTCTTGCCGGGCTTATTACCGAGAGCGGCGCCGGACTTGCGGTCAGCTCGCTGAGCGAGATCGGAAAAAAGCTTGCAGCTGTATCGGACGATGAGTATGCGGCGCAGCGCATGTGTGCGGCAAAGCTCGGATCAAAGCTGCGCGCCGGAGTGAAGCTTTCGGATGCCGTAAATGAGGCACTCGACAGGCTCGGCGATATTTTCAATAATTGAGCGGAAATAAAATGGACAGACCGAAGGTTTCATTGATTCTGCCGTCTTATAATGTGGCGGCCTATATAGAAAAGACCATCGAGAGCGCGCTCTGGCAGAGCCTCGACGCCCTGGAGATCATCTGCGTGGACGCCGGCTCAAACGACGGCACCCGCGGGATCATCGAAAAGATGCGCGGCGCCGCAGCTGCCCGCGGCAGGGAGATAAAGCTTATCGATTCGGATAAAAAGAGCTACGGACACCAGATAAACCTGGGTATCGAGGCCTCCCGCGGCAAATATATCGCTGTGCTTGAGACAGACGACATAGCCTCGCCGGATATGTACGAAAAGCTTTACGCTCTCGGAGAAAAATACGGGGCTGATATTGTAAAGAGCACGTATTACGATTATTTCGGAGAATGCGAAGGCTGCATCGATGTGTCAGCGCGGCGTGCGAGCGGCGAAAAGGGGACGTGCCTTATAAAGGGACGCGCCTCGGTCAGCAAGCTTGCGGCAATAAGCGCTCCCTTGCCCGTTTTTGTTATAGAAAAATGCCCCGAGCTGCTGCTCCACCACCCGAGCGTCTGGTCCGCGCTCTACAGCAGGGATTTTCTGGACCGCTGCGGCATACGCTTTCCGGAGATACCGGGGGCCGGCTGGGCGGATAATCCGTTTATGCTCGAAAGTCTTCTGGCTGCGGAAAGGATAGTGTATACGCCTGCCGCCTGCTATTATTACCGAAAGGATAATCCCGCCTCGTCCACGGCCATGAAGGACTGCAGGATGCCCTTTATGCGCATACAGGATATGCGCGCCGTGCTGGCGCGCTATGAGAGCGGCAAAGGCGCCAGGACCATCGCGCCGCGGGACGCCGGGATCATTGCGCGCACCATAGATCACAGGGCGCTCCGGTACGCGGCGGATGCGCTCGCCTCCGAGGCTTTTTCGGACGGGAACGACGGCGGCCTCATACGCAGCTGTCTGGAACCGATCCCGGAGGACTACCTGGCCGACGCGCATGTGACAAAAGACGAGATGAAGGCCTATACATACTTTACCGGGAGAAAAGTCAGACCGAAGATCTCGCACGCGCTTTCATCGCTTGCCTACAAGCTCCGTTACGGAGCGGCCTACTTTAAAAACAGAGGAAAGGAATAAGACGGCCCAAGCGCCGGTCATACAGACTTGCCGATCGTATCTCTGGAATTCTTAATACTGGTCGCCTCAGCGGTAGTCGTGTACTACCTGATCCCGCTGCGGCTGCGGTGGATCGCCCTGCTTGCCGCGAGCGCTGTCTTTTACAGTGTGCTTGGCTGGCGGGCCGCGATCTGGGTGCTGGGAACGGCCACTACGGTGTATGCCGCATCGGTCCTGATGGTCAGATTCGGCAGAAAAAGTCCCGCAAGGAGAGCCGTTTTCTGGAGCACGGTCGTGCTCAACGCCGGTTCGCTGGCGATGTTCAAGTATTTTCCTCTGCCTGAGGGGCTGATCATGCCTCTCGGCATCTCCTTTTACACTTTCCAGTCGCTCGGATATCTGACCGACGTATACCGCGGCACACTTGAGCCTGAGCGCAATTACCTGAAGACGCTGCTTTTTGTCAGTTTTTTCCCCCAGATGACCCAGGGACCTATCAGCGATTTCAGACAGCTGGGGACGCAGCTGTTTGCGCCTGATCCCTTTACATATGATAATTTCGCCCGCGGCTGCCAGCGCATCCTCTGGGGATATATAAAGAAGATCATGCTGGCTGACCGCCTGGTTCCCTTTACGGAGCACCTTGTCTCGTCATACTCCGGTATGTCCGCAGCCTCCGTCCTGGGGGGGATCTTTGTCTATGCCATCTGGCTCTACGCCGATTTTTCGGGTTATATGGATATCGTGTGCGGCGTCTGCGACCTTTTCGGGATCAGACTTGCGGAAAACTTCCGCCAGCCTTATTTCTCTCATTCCGTCGCCGAATACTGGCGCAGATGGCATATCACGCTCGGCGAATGGATGAAAAAATACATCTATTATCCCGTCGCCGCCTCGGGCCCCTGCCAGAAAATAGGACGCGCGCTGCGCAGGAATCACAGACGCCTTTCCGGCAATCTCGTAGGTACGATAGCCCTGCTCATCACCTGGGCTTTTACCGGTATCTGGCACGGAAACACCGCCGGCTACATCGTATGGGGACTGATAAACGGAGCTTTTCTGATCCTTTCGCTGTGGCTTGGAGGCTTTTACTCCGGTGCGAAAAAGGCTCTGCATATAAGGGACGATGCCTGGTGGTGGAGGGGCTTCACGCTCGTCAGGACTTTTGTAATAGTTGCCTTTATAAAGATACTGCCTGAGGCGGGAACGCTCTCCGACGGATTTTTACTGTGGAAGCGGGCGTTTTCGTTTACCGCACAGGCCTCCGCGGCGGCAGGGCCGTCTGCTGCGGTCCCCGCGACCACGCTGCTGGTTGGAGCAGTATTTTTCATTTTCAGTCTTATTTCGCTCAAATACGATGTGAGGGAGCTCTTTATGCGGCTCCCGCGGCTGCTGAGGATAGTTATCCTGGCCGGCGCCTTCCTGCTGCTCGTGGCGGTAGGGATCCCGGAGGATATGGCGGAAGGAGGCTTTGCCTATGCGCGGTTTTAAGGCTTTAAAAAAGACCCTCGTTTCTGTCGTTATCTTTGCGGCGGCGGTGTGCCTCATGTCAGCTCCGCTGATCATCTGCTACCTGCGCGGCACTACGGCGGCCGAAAACGATATTATCGCCCGCGACCACTACGCGGGGACCATCGATACCTTCATTATCGGCGGCTCGCAGGTGGAGTACGGACTTGATCCTAAGATCATCGACCCCGCCGCGGGCTTTTCAAGCTATAATATGTCATGTGTCTGGCAGAGCCTTTACGGCGAGCGGATCCTCGCCCGGCAGGAGCTTGCGCGCAATCCCGTCAAGAGAGTGTATATCGGGGTCTGCCTTGATACTCTTACCCGCACCGATGACAATGACGACGGACAGGGAGAGATCATAATGCTTCCCCGGATCCGCGGACTGGGCAGCAAGCTGGACTATATGCTCCACTGCGGGCAGCTCTCTGATCTGCCGGGGATGTTTTACTACTACACGCACCACGGTATGATCCGTCTGCTCAATATCATCAGGGGCCGTGACTATTCGATCCTTGACTTTGAAAACAGGGGCTTTGTGCCGTATCTCCTTCCGGATCAGGATATGACCTATGATCTCGGAGGCGAGATCTCGGTCAGGGATTATTACGAAAACGGGATCACCGTGGAAAACCGCGAAAATTTCCTGGCTTTGATACGCGAGTGCAGGGAGGCCGGAGCAGAGGTGGTCATTTTTGCGACGCCTCTTTCACAGGTATTTCTGGAATATTTTGACGGATGGGACGATTACCTCGATCAGGTAGAGGAGCTCGCCCGCGAGGCCGGGGTGACCGCGCCGGTACTGGATTTTAATCTTTACAAGGGGCGCGCGCAGCTTTTTGAGGACGGGGAGGATTTTTACAACTGGAACCATCTGAACTACTCCGGCTCGCAGAAATTCTCGAAAATTTTTGCCGAGGCCGTATCGGATGCATATTCGGGAGAAATGTTCTATAATAGCTACGCTGAAATGTTTGAAGCGGAATAATAAGCCGGCGCCGGCCGGCATGAAATAGACCGGAGGAAAAAATGAAGTACGATTATCTTGTAGTCGGAGCGGGCCTTTTCGGAGCCGCTTTCGCGCGCGAGGCGGCGGACGCCGGAAAAAAGGTGCTGGTCATCGACCGCAGACCGCATATCGCGGGAAACGTCTATACCGAAAAACAGGCCGGAATAAACGTCCACGTATACGGCGCGCACATCTTTCATACCAACGACCGCAGGGTCTGGGATTACGTGAACCGTTTTGCCGTCTTTAACCGTTTTACCAACAGCCCGATAGCAAATTACAAGGGGGAGATATACTCGCTCCCTTTCAATATGTACACCTTCAATAAGATGTGGGGCGTCGTCACCCCGGAGGAGGCCAGGGCAAAGATAGAGACACAGCGCGCCGAGATCAAGGGCGAGCCGCGCAACCTCGAGGAGCAGGCTATTTCTCTGGTAGGCCGCGATATCTTTGAAAAGCTGGTAAAGGGATATACTGAAAAGCAGTGGGGGCGCGACTGCCGCGACCTGCCGGCCTTTATCATCAGGCGGCTTCCCGTGCGCTTTACATATGACAATAACTATTTCAACGCGCTCTATCAGGGTATACCGACAGGCGGCTATACAAAGATGGTCTCGCGCATGCTCGAGGGTATAGAGGTGAGGCTGTCCGAGGATTATCTTGCGGACAAGGCGGGCTGGGACGCCATGGCCGGACGCGTGATATATACCGGCGCGGTCGACGCGTACTTTGACTACAGTCTCGGGCGGCTTGAGTACCGCAGCGTGCGCTTTGAAAACGAGACGCTCGATATCCCGAGCTTTCAGGGAAATGCGGCCGTCAACTACACTGACCGCGAGACGCCCTGGACAAGGATCATAGAGCATAAATGGTTTGAATTCGGCAGGGACGAGGACGGAAACGAGATACCCGGAACGGTCATTTCGCGCGAGTATTCCGCGGAGTGGAAGCCGGGCGACGAGCCGTATTACCCTGTCAACGACGAAAAAAACGGAGAGCTCTACGGTAGATACAGAGAGCTTGCCAATGCCGAGAAAAACGTGGTTTTCGGCGGCCGTCTGGGTCTGTACCGCTATTATGATATGGATCAGGTCATAGCTGCGGCGCTCGAGGCCGCGGCGGCGGAGCTCTCATAATACATACGGCGCCCGGCGGCGCCGGAAGGAGACCTATGAAGCAGAAAAGCATGCAGAGCTGGCTCAAGCACCTGGATTTTATTTTCCTTGATCTGCTGGCCATAGAGGCATCGCTGATGATCGCATATCTGATAAGATTCGGAAAAACGGATCTGTTTTCGTACCAGGAGTGGCGTATCATGGCGGTCATACTGCCGGTGATCGACCTGCTGGTGATGATCCTGGGCTCGCCGCTCTCGGGGGTGCTCAGGCGCGGCTTTCTGAGAGAAGCCTTTGCCCTGTTAAAACAGATCCTGATCGTTACCGGCGTCCTGACTATCTATCTTTACGCCGCATATGAGGGAATCACCTACTCCCGTCTCGTCATAGGTCTGACGGGCGTCATCTACTGTGTCATCGCGTGGAGCCTGCGCGCTCTCTGGAAGAGATTCCTCCAGGGCAGGATCAAGAAAAACATCCGCCGCTTCGTGCTTGTGGGTGAGGGAGAACTTGCCGAAAGATTTGCCGCAAGCGTCCGGGACATGGGGCCGGAGTGCGTTATCACGGCATCCTTCGGCGGTACCCGGATCGCAGAGCTTGAGGATTATCTGCGCAGCGACGACAGCGGCAGACGCATCGAGGTGGTCGCCGCCCTTTCCGCCGGAAGTGAAAAGCATATCCCGGAGATAGTCAATATATGTGAAAAATACGGCGTCCGCGTGGATGTGATCCCGTTTTACGCCGATATAATGAGCAGCAAGGCCTCCATCGAGGAATTCGGAAAGGTCAAGCTCGTGAATTTCAGGACGACTCCGCTTGATAATCTTACGAGCGCCATGATAAAACGGATCTTTGATGTAGCAGCCAGCCTGCTGCTTATCATTCTTACCAGTCCTGTGATGCTTTTTGCGGCAGTCGGTACCAGACTTTCCGGCATAAAGAATGTTATTTTCAGGCAGGAGAGGGTCGGGAGAAACAGAAAGCTATTTAACATGTATAAATTCCGCTCCATGCGCGATACCGGCGAGGCGGACACGGCCTGGACCACGGATGACGATGCGAGAAAAACGCGCTTCGGCGCATTTCTGCGTAAATTCAGCATAGACGAGTTCCCGCAGTTTTTCAACGTTCTGCTGGGGCAGATGAGCCTCATCGGACCCAGGCCCGAGATACCTCACCACGTCGAGCATTTTATCAACGAGATCCCCCTCTACCAGGTGCGTCTGCAGGTGCGCCCGGGCATCACCGGCTGGGCCCAGGTCAACGGCCTGCGCGGCGATACCGATATAGCCGAGCGCATCAGATACGATATCTGGTATATTGAAAACTGGAGCGTTTCACTGGATATAAAGATCATCCTCAAGACGATATTCGGGGGCATGGTCAACAGCGAGA
>CAMOQY010000058.1 GCA_946623295.1 uncultured Lachnospiraceae bacterium
TGAATGCCCTCGTCCACGGCGGGGATGTATTCCTTCGGAATAGCGCCGCCGACAACGGTGTTTTCGAACAGATAGGTCTGCTCGGCGTTGGCATCCATCGGTGAGAAGCGGACCTTGCAGTGACCGTACTGGCCGCGGCCGCCGGACTGCTTCGCATACTTGCTGTCGATGTCGCTCGCTTTTGTAATGGACTCCTTATAGGCTACCTGCGGGGCACCTACGTTGGCTTCCACCTTGAATTCACGCAGCAGACGGTCGACGATGATCTCCAGATGGAGCTCGCCCATACCGGCGATAATGGTCTGGCCGGTCTCCTTGTTTGTGGATACGCGGAAGGTCGGATCCTCCTCCGCGAGCTTTGCAAGGGCTTCGCCCATCTTGTCCTGACCGGCTTTGGTCTTGGGCTCGATGGCGATGTCGATAACAGGCTCGGGGAATACCATGGACTCGAGGATGACGGGGTGCTGCTCGTCGCAGAGCGTATCTCCCGTGGTGGTGAGCTTAAGACCTACGGCCGCGGCGATATCGCCGGAGTAGACCTTGTCCAGCTCCGCGCGCTTGTTGGCGTGCATCTGGAGGATACGGCCCACACGCTCCTTTTTGTCCTTGGTAGCGTTAAGCACATATGATCCTGAATTCATGGTGCCGGAGTACACGCGGAAGAACGCGAGCTTTCCGACAAAGGGGTCGGTCATGATCTTGAACGCGAGAGCCGAGAAAGGCTCCTCGTCCGAGCTGTGGCGGACCACTTCGTTGCCGTTCAGATCCACGCCGTTGATGGGCGGGATATCGATGGGCGAAGGCATGTACTCGATGACCGCGTCAAGGAGCTTCTGCACGCCCTTGTTGCGGTAAGCTGTACCGCAGCATACGGGAACGGCAGTGCACTCGCAGGTGGCCTTGCGCAGGGCCTTTTTAAGGTCCTCGTTTGAAGGCTCCTCGCCCTCAAGATAGGCCATCATAAGATCGTCGTCCAGCTCGCAGATCTTTTCCACGAGCTCGGTACGGTAGACCTCAGCCTCATCCTTCATGTCATCAGGAATGTCTGTGATGGTAATGTTCTCGCCCTTTTCGTCGTTGTAGATGTAGGCTCTCATCTCAAAGAGATCGATGATCCCCTTGAAGCTGTCCTCTTTGCCGATAGGAAGCTCGATGCAGATAGCGTTTTTTCCGAGGCGGTTGCGGATCTGGTCCACAGCGCCGTAGAAATTGGCTCCCATGATGTCCATCTTGTTGATGAAGGCCATACGGGGGACATTGTAGGTATCTGCCTGACGCCATACATTCTCAGACTGGGGCTCAACTCCTCCCTTTGCACAGAAGACGCCGACGGCGCCGTCCAGCACGCGCAGTGAACGCTCCACCTCAACGGTGAAGTCCACGTGGCCGGGGGTGTCGATGATATTGATGCGGTGCTCCAGCGCTCCGGGCGCGGGCTTGCAATCTTTCTGCAGCGTCCAGTGACAGGTGGTCGCCGCAGAAGTGATCGTGATGCCTCTTTCCTGCTCCTGCTCCATCCAGTCCATGGTCGCAGTGCCCTCGTGGGTATCTCCGATCTTGTAATTTACGCCCGTATAATACAGTATACGCTCAGTCAGCGTCGTCTTTCCGGCGTCGATGTGAGCCATGATACCGATATTACGGGTTCTCTCTAACGGATACTCTCTTCCCAAAGGATCTTCCTCCTAATCAGAAACGATAATGGGAGAATGCCTTGTTGGCTTCTGCCATCTTGTGCATGTCTTCTTTCCTCTTGACTGCCGCACCGGTGTTGTTGGATGCGTCGAGGATCTCGGCTGCAAGACGATCTACCATCGTCTTCTCGCCTCTCTTGCGAGAGAACATTGTCAGCCAGCGAAGCGCAAGCGCCTGACGTCTGTCGGGTTTGACCTCAATAGGTACCTGATATGTAGCGCCGCCGATACGCTTTGCCTTTACTTCAAGCTGGGGAGAGATGTTAGCCATCGCTGCGTTGAAAACTTCCAGCGCGGGCTTTCCGCTCTTCTCTTCGACCTGGGTAAAAGCGCCGTAAACGATCTTCTGTGCTACACCTTTCTTGCCGTCCAGCATGATGTTGTTGATCAGCTTTGTAACGACCTTGTCGTTATATAACGGATCGGCAAGTACATCTCTTTTCTGGGTATGTCCTTTACGTGGCACGTTTCTTCCCTCCTTAAATATTTGCCCCTGCGGGCATTTAATTCATCGGTACTCACATGTCGGGTAAAATCTCTTTCGCCCCTAAGTGTCCGCGCCAGGACATGCCCTATAATAAAGCAGCCTGGGGCTAAACAGTTAGTTCTATGCGTACCATGCCGGCATCAGCCGGCAAACGTTACTGCCGGAAAATCCGGTCGCCCAAAATCATTTCTTGGCTTTGGGTCTCTTCGCGCCGTACTTGCTACGGGCCTGCATACGATTGGCAACACCGGCGGTGTCGAGGGTGCCGCGCACGATGTGATAACGGGTACCGGGAAGGTCCTTCACTCTGCCGCCGCGGACGAGAACCACGCTATGCTCCTGAAGGTTGTGGCCTTCGCCGGGGATGTAGCTGGTAACCTCGATGCCGTTTGACAGACGTACTCTCGCGATCTTGCGGAGAGCTGAGTTAGGCTTCTTGGGGGTAGCGGTCTTCACTGCCGTGCAGACGCCTCTCTTCTGAGGTGAGGAAGTATCGGTGGCCTTCTTGTGGAGAGAATTGTAACCTCTCTGCAGAGCGGGCGCCGTAGACTTCTTCTCAGATGTCTGCCTGCCTTTACGTACTAACTGGTTGAATGTAGGCATGCTTTTTCCTCCTTATATTATTCTGCTTACGACCCGCGCAGCGCCTGTCGGCCGTGTTTTTACACAACAAACAAAAGCGTCTGCAGGGACGCGCCCGATAATATTATCAATATTTATTTGTAAAGTCAAGCGGTTTTTTGTGCGGAAAATCGCTGAAAACCATGATTTTTCGGTAAAAAAGACCCCTCCTCCCAAAAGGTGCTCCGGAGGAGGGGCAGGATGTTTACTGAACGGCCTTAAAGGCCAGAGCCGAATCGCCGCATTTTACTATTTTTTCCACTATATCCGCGAGTTTCCCGTCCTCGGTATTGCGTTTTGAGTATGCATACGAGGTCACACTGTACGAAAGCGTATTGCTGACGATCTCATCTCCCTTATACACGGTAAAGAGGAAGGTGTCGCGGATCTCGGAAAGCAGGATCCCGGGAACTGTGACGGAGTAATACGCGCCGTCTTTCCTGAAATCGGCGCCGCTGATCTCGGCCTTTTTGACGGAGCCCTTATATACCGCAAGTTTTAGCGTGCTCACGTCCTCATCCGAAGCAAGCTTGATCTTATAGTTCAGGTTGTTGTTGAGATTAAGCGTTATGCTCTTCCAGGTGGCCGACGGTTCGGGAATGGTCTCGTATCTGGCATTTCTCACGTCGGTATACTCCGGAGCCGCCGACGTGGCCCAGCCAAGCTGTGTTTCCGTCATGCCGGCGGATACGGGACTGTCCGTGCGGTAACTCACGTAATTCTGCGAGGCCGTTCCGTACAGAAGCAGGTCCGCGGCCAGCGTGCGCAGCTTTTCAGCATAGACCGACGTATCGTTCTCAGGCGCGAACAGTCCGAGCAGTCCGTACAGATACTGCCCTGCGCTGTAGGACGTGGTATATACGATCTCCTCGCCCTGATAAAGCGCGCGAAGCTCAATCTCTATGGTATCTCCCATCTGCTGAGGACAGACGCCCCTGAAATCGAATACGTAATTCTCGTCTGTCACGGAATACGCAGTGACCGTTTCCTCCCTTTCTGTAAAGGTGAACCTGACAGAAGGCTCGCTGTAGCCCGCCTCCGTAAAGAGTTCCTTTTTCACGCCGAAGCTCATGGTCAGGCTCTCGCCTATCTGCATATATGCGCAGTTCAGCTTTAAAGCATTCCTGAACGTAACTATGGTATTTTTTTCGGGCAGCCTGTCTTCCGCGATAAATACCGTCGTCTCGGCCTGAGGATCGAGCGCGTTTTCACTTCTGTACGCGGTCTTGTTCTGCAGGATCGCCGGGAGCTCGACACTCGTGTCGATTTCCGCGCTGACAGTATCGACTGCCTCGGCCGACGCTCCGTCGCCTATCACTATCGTCACAGAACCTTTATCGGTAGGGCAGAGCTCGGCAGAGGTATATATGCCCGTTCCGACCGCCTTGGAGCCGACCGCGATACGGCGCCACGAGAGTGAGCCGAGAGCGACTGTCTGGTCGACCGTCGCGTGGCCGTACCAGTAATTCCCGTCGGTATCGTCTCCGTCCAGATCATCGTCAAGTATATCGAAGCCCTCGACATTGCGCACGGACTGGCTCCTGGCTCCGCATACAAAGGTGAGCAGCGGATCTGAGCTTCCGTCCGCCGCCGTGCCGCGCACCGGAGCATCCGCTGTGCCTGCATTGGCGTAAAGCACACAATCCTCGACCGTGAAGTCGTTATAACAGCCGTAAATGACCGTCGGCCCGTCGGCAACAAGGTCTATCCCGCGAAGTCTCAGGTCATTGCTCATCACGAGCGCGCCGTTTATACAGAAGCATGCGCCGTTGGTTTCGCGGTAATCCGCACCGCCGTATTCGGAGGTAACAGTGAGCCCGCCGCCGACATCGGCAAGCACGTATGAGCTGCCCTTTGCGGCGACCGGTCCGCAGACCACGAGAGTGCCGCCGCCGTACTGCTTCATAAGACTCAAAGCCGCATCAAGCGTACGAAGAGGGTTTTCGGGCGTAAAACCGCTGTTCCCATCGTCTCCGTCAGCGCCGTTCAGATACACGACGGAATTTGTCATCTCTTCTATTGAATCAAATCCGTTTATCTTTTCTGAAAGCGCCACAGCCGCAGTTTTTACACGATAGCTCTTTGAAAGGTTTGCGGGATGGCCGTCGCGATCGCCTATGGAGACGCCGTTCTCATCTACGTAGATCGGTTCAAAGAATGCATATCTTGTATCGTTTTCACCTGTAAATACGTTGTGCTGCGCGGTGTGTGTCAGCCTCGCGTGGTAGGATACCCAATAGGAATCGCCGACCTTCAGGTACGAACCGTGTCCGCAGCTGTTTATATCGTTCTTTGAATAATCCTTCTGCAGTATCGGGTCATACGTCATCTTCTGCCAGTTAGCGGCATTCAGCGGATCCGACGTATCGAGGCATTTAAGATACCCCAGCGCGTACCACTGAGTCCAGTAACCGCTGCCCGTATACATCAGATAGCACCCTTCCTGTCCGTTGCTGTCTGTATAGTACACAGGCGAGGCGCCCTCGACTACCGCAGGGAACATCATCCACTCGCCGTCCGAATTCTGAGCGATCTGATGTCCGTACTGCTCCCACTCCTGATCGGGAACGCAGATACTTACCGGAGTTCCGCGATACGTCCAGGGATTATCCAGCGCGGTTATCATGATCTCCTGATGGAAATCGTCCCTGATGTCATCGTTCTTTTCCTGAACGCTGCGGTTCAGCTCGGTCACGTAGGTCATATACGCAGTGCCGTTCAGAACGAGCTTTGACGAGCCGGCACAGAATTCATTCACGTTGAAATCAGGATCGTCGGGATTGACTATCTGTCTGGGCTGGGCAGCTCCCGTCACCGGGTCGCCCCACTGTCCGAACAGGTTATCATTTTCATCGAGGCACTTGAGCACGTACTGCCTCTGGCGCGACGAGGACGTCTCTCCCTCGGTGGAATCAGCCGTATATCCTATAAAGCAGTACCAGCCCTCATTCGCGGCGCCGACCTCCGACGCGGAGAAATAATGTATCTCCGGAGACCAGAGATTATTGCCGTCGGTAAGAGTGAATACGTACTGCCCCGTAACGTTCTGGAGCTCCGCAAGGCTGGCGGCCTTGTAGAGGACCAGGTTCTTTGACGCGGTCTTGACAAGATAATAGAAGCCGTCCTTCATAAAGAGGAAGGGGTCCGCTCCGCTCATAATCGGGTTGGTAAAGGTCTGGGTAAGCGCAGCGGGCTTTTTCTCCAGCAATCCTTCGCGGACCTTGATCCCGGAGGTCATGGTCCCGTTAAAGATCTCCGCCCCGAGGATATCCGTCAGACACGTAAAATCTCCGTCTGTCACTGTGACGTGCCACGACCCGGTCAGGGTATTCGTACTGTTGTGCGACGGGGCGATGACTCCGTGGAAAATGCCGCCGCTGATGGTCAGTTCGGCGTTATAATCGGCCGTATAGCCGTTTGTCAGGGATTCGCTTTCATTAACGATAAGGTAGATGCCTTTCAGAAACTCTCCGCCGGAGATGTCCGCATTTATCGAGGCAGACGTCATGTTGCCCCTGGAGCCGAGAGCCACGTATCCGTGGAACGTTCCTCCGGAGACCGATACGGAGATCACCGTGCCGCCGGTAGATTTTGCCGACGTGTTTGATGAGCCGCCGCGGATCTTATCCCAGTCGCCGCTCTTTACCGTAATGGAAGTTGTCTTGTTTGTGAGAGTGGGATTCGTGGTCCCGACGATAGTCGGATAAACCGACGCGCCCTCTCCAAACACCGAAGTGATATTCTCTCCGGCAACAAATGGATTGCACTGGCATTTGAACTGGTATCCGCCGTTGCACTGCAAAGTCAGATCATCGATCTCAAGAGGACCTCCCTGAACGATATGACTGTTCATGATGAGCTTTGCCCCGTTCGACGCCGTGATCTTCAGCGCATTGGTAAACCTGACTCCGTAGGTTGCCGTATCAAGTCTGGTATTATTTGCGCCGTCAGTGCCGGCTGTCGTAGTATAGTCACCGGTCAGAATGATATGAGTATTGCCGCTCACTCCGGTCAAAAGTCCGACCAGATCTCCGGCGGGATCATCGGCGCTCTCACCCGTGCCCGTTCCGCCATCCTGCAGATAGAGCGTATTTGCATACGTGATCTCATCCGCTCTTGAAGCAGAAGGCAAAAGTATTACTGCGGCCACAAAGACAGCCATGACAGCAAAAAACGTAAACAGATTTGATCTTTTCATTATACGTCCTCTGTTGGTAAAACGGAGCGGCGCAACGCGCCGCCCCGCAGATCATAATATAACTTTTGACGGCTAACCCTCGATTTCGTCGGGAGGAAGGTCTATGCCTGTCGACGAAACGATCACATCAGATGCGGCTAACAGTTCGGGCTCCGTCTCAGGTTTCAGATACTCTTTCAATTCCTTCATCTTATAACTCTCCTCGTCCCGGCTCTGTTATCTGATATAGCTCTCGGCAGCAACGCCGTAGTTGTAGATCGCAGTGCTCAGATCGCCTACGGAAGAATTGCTGCTCATACGTGCGCAGTAGGTGTTTACACTGTACTTGACAGTCTGGACCACTTCGCCGTTGTAGGAAAGCTCAGCGGTATAAACGTGATCATAGGCGCTGGGCGTGATGCGGATCAGCTGGATCCTGCACAGGCCATCCTCTCCTGGCGTGAGCTCATACGCATTTCCGTCGACGGCAAGGGAGAAGCTGCCGGCGCCGTCAGGAAGATATACGTTGAAGTAAACAGCGATCTTGTTGCTGATATTAAGTCCTGCGGCCTTGATCCTGCCGAGCGTCTTGTTGTAACCTTCCGCGGTCACAGTAAGCTCCTCCGCGGCAACAGGAGAGACGGGAGCCTCGCTGCTGACACGCGTGCCTGCCCATTCGCGTCCGGTGATGGCGAGATTCTCCTCGTCATAGCTTACGAATTTCTGGCACTCCGAACCGTAGTTGAGCATATTGGCCATAAAGACAAGCAGGTTTTCATTTGACGGATACGCAGCCGCGACCTTGTCGCAGTACTCCGCGACGCTGATACCGGTCTCTATGCCGTCGAGTTCTGTCTCAACTCCATCCTTGACGCCGTACAGGGTACCCGTGATCTTCTCGCTCATGCACTGTGCATAGATCCGCTCGAGGCTGAAGATGACGGTCCCGCTCTCGGAGACAGTTCCGGGAAGGTCTACCTCGCCGTTGCTGCCCAGCTGTGACCTGAAGATATAGCTGTCATAGCCGGCAGCCTTGATCTCATCGGTAAGCTCGGCAAAGAATTTGGCAGTGAGGGTGTTGCCGACCTCGACGCCCATGGAGAGGATGCTGTCCTCGATCTGGTCAGCATCGATGATAGGGGTGATAACAACGTTCTCAAGCAGCGTGAGGAATCTGATATAGTATCTGTTAT
>CAMOQY010000059.1 GCA_946623295.1 uncultured Lachnospiraceae bacterium
TGAGAGCCCGGGAAGCTTCGAGCTTTATCAGGGACGTAAATACAAGGTCTACCGCGGCATGGGCTCCATCGCCGCGATGGAGAACGGTTCAAAGGACCGCTACTTCCAGACCGAGTCCCGCAAGCTCGTCCCCGAGGGCGTGGAGGGCCGCGTAGCCTACAAGGGTACTGTCGAGGATACCGTTTTCCAGCTTATCGGAGGCCTGCGCGCCGGCATGGGCTACTGCGGATGCCCTGATATCGAATCGCTCAAGGAAAACGGCCGCTTCATCAAGATCTCGGCTGCTTCCCTCAAGGAGAGCCATCCTCACGATGTCCATATTACCAAGGAGTCGCCCAACTATACGGTGAACGAGTAAACGGACGGGCTGCCGGACAGATTCATCTGATAAGCCGGCGCCTTCAGGTATATTACGGTTTGTTCTCAGTGCAACGATCCGCTCGGACAGGTATGCCAACGCCGCCGGATATATTCAGTATGTGAGCCTTGCGGCCAGCGACGGCAGACGAATGATTACAAAAAAACAGACGCATCCTGCGTACACAAGCGTGTGGGAGCAGGAATGCGTCTGATTTTTTTGTTGGCAGACGGCTGTCCGAGCGGATCGCCGCACTGCGAACAAACTGAATATATCCGGCGGCGGGCTATGCTACCTGTCTTCTCTGAAGTACGGAAGTCCCAGGCTTGCCGGCGGCTGATTCTCGCGCTTGTTGCGCAGCGAGCTGATGACCAGCACGATAATGGTGATCACATAGGGCAGCATCTTGTAAAGCTCCTTGACGGCCAGATTCGAGCCGGTAGGGATAAAGATGTGCAGGATATAGAGACCGCCAAAGAGGATCGAAGCCCAGATGCTGGTGGTAGGACGCCACAGGGTAAATATGACGAGGGCGATGGCAAGCCAGCCGCGGTCGCCGAACGCATCGGCAGACCAGACGCCGGAGGCGTAATCCATGATGTAGTAGAGACCGCCGAGACCCGCTATGACAGAGCCCGCGCAGGTCGCTATGTATTTGTACTTTGTGACGCTGATACCGGCTGCGTCCGCGGTAGCAGGGCTTTCGCCGACGGCGCGCAGGTGAAGGCCGACTCTTGTGCGCTTCAGGATATATCCGCACAGGAGGGCGATTATGATCGCCAGATAAGCCAGCCAGCTGTAGGAGAGGAAGATCTCGCCAAACCAGCCAAGATCCCCGGCAAACGGGATGCCGGCCTTAAAGCAGGCGCTTGTCTTTGAGAGCACGATCGTGGGGACGTCAGCGCCGACTATCTTTATCAGCGAGCCGCCGAAGAAGTTGCCAATGCCGATTCCGAAGGTAGTCAGAGCAAGACCGGTGACGTTCTGGTTGGCCCTGAGAGTGATCGTAAGGAACGAATAGATAAGTCCCATGATCAGCGAGCCCAGGATCGCGGAGAGCAGCGGTATGATCGTGCCCAGCACGGGATTGAATGAGGCCCCCGCGCCGTTTTCGTAAAAGAAGCCGCCGATAACGCCGCAGATGGCGCCTACGTACATCGTTCCTGCAGTACCGAGGTTGAGGTTGCCGGATTTCTCCGTCATGATCTCGCCCGTGCTGCCGAAAAGCAGAGGGATCCCCTGGACAACGGCTCTCTGGATTATAGTGACTATGTTAAACATTTAGGCCGCCTCCTTTTTTGAAGATTTACGGAAGTGGATCCTGTAGTTGATAAAGAATTCGCTGCCGATTATAAAGAAGAGGATTATACCGGTGATTATATCTCCAAAGGAGGAGTTGAGCTCGAGCGCCGTTGTGATCTGATTGCAGCCCTGGCTGAGGAAGACGATCAGGAAGGCAGTCAGGATCATGGTAAAGGGA
Organism: uncultured Lachnospiraceae bacterium; assembly: GCA_946623295.1. GTDB lineage: Bacteria > Bacillota > Clostridia > Lachnospirales > Lachnospiraceae > UBA3774. The sequence continues at coordinate 1,839 of CAMOQY010000059.1, forward strand.
TTGAACTTCGCGAGCCAGGCCACGATGACCGCCGTAAAGCCCCTGCCGCCCACCATAGTGGTCGTAAGAGTGTGGTCTTTGGCCGAGACCAGGAAGAAGCCGGTCAGGCCGCAGATCGCGCCCGAGATAAGCATGGTGCGGATGATGACCTTTCTGACCTTGATGCCTATATATCTGGCCGTGCGCTCGGACTCGCCGACAACGCTGATCTCATAGCCGTGCTTTGTGTATTTCATATAGATAAACATCAGTACGGCGAGGATCACGGCTACGATGACGAACATCATGTATTTATTTCCGATCTCCGGGAACCAGCCGATCTGGGTATTCTGGTTGATGATGCCTATTTTGGCGGAGCCGTCCTTGCTCCACGAGGTGATAAAAAACGAAGCCAGCTGGGCGGCGACGTAATTCATCATGAGGGTAAACAAGGTCTCGTTGGTTCCCCATTTCGCCTTAAAGAAGGCCGGTATAAAGCCCCAGAGCGCGCCTGCGCAGACGGCCGCGATAAGCGTGACTATGATAAGGAGAACGTTGGGAAGCGCGCCGGAGAGGAACATCATACAGGCAGCCGCGGCTATGCAGCCGGCCAGCACCTGTCCGTCGCCGCCCAGGTTCCAGAATCTCATCCGGAAAGCGGGAGCCAGGGCAAGTCCGACGCAGAGCAGGATGGCAAGGTTCTGGAGCAGAGCCCAGATCTTGCGGGAGGATCCGAACGCGCCGGTAAACATGGCGCTGTAGACATCCAGAGGGTTTTCTCCGGTGAGGACCATCGTCACGATCCCGCAGACTATAAACGCAAGGATAATGGCGGCTGCACGGTAGGCGTATGCCCTCGGGCGTCCTATGTCCATGCGCCTCGTGATATGTATAAGAGGTGTTTTATTATTCATCTGAACCTCCTTTTGGGGCTTCCTCTGTCTGTGTCATCATGGCGCCTATCTTTTTCTTTACGGCGTTTCTGCCGTCGATGATACCGCTTACCTTTCCGGCGCAGAGCACGAGGATCCTGTCGCAGAGCTCTATCAGCACGTCGAGATCCTCGCCGACGTAGATGACTGCGACGCCCTTTTCTTTCTGTTTGTTGATCAGATCATATATGGTATAGGATGAGTTGATATCGAGGCCGCGGACCGCGTAGGCGGTAAGCAGGACAGTAGGGGCGGAAGATATCTCGCGGCCGACAAGGATCTTCTGGACGTTGCCGCCGGAGAGCTTGCGCACCTCGGTGCCTATGCCGGGAGTGTTGACCTCGAGCTCGTCTACGACGTGCTCGGCCAGCTCGGCGGGAGCTTTTTTATTTGTAAATATCGAATGGCCCTGGCGGTAGGAGCGGAGCATCATGTTGTCGGCAAGGTTCATATTGCCGACAAGTCCCATGCCGAGGCGGTCCTCCGGCACGAAGGAGAGCGCGACGCCCATATCGGCGATCTCGGTGGGATCCTTGCCGATGAGCGACTCGCGCGAGCCGTCGTCCTCGACGTATTCGATGGTGCCTTCCTCTATGGGCTGAAGGCCTGCGATGGCTTCAAGCAGCTCCTTCTGACCGGAACCGGCGATGCCGGCTATGCCGAGGATCTCGCCGCTGCGGGCGTTAAAGGAGACATGGTCGAGCTTTACGATGCCCTCGATATCCCTGACGGTCAGATCCTTTACGAGGATGCGGTCTTTGGGGCGTACAGGCTCGGGACGGCTGATGTTGAGGGTGACGGAGTGTCCGACCATCAGATCGGTCAGCTCCTGCGTGTCGGCCTGCGCCGTGATCCTGTCGCAGATATATTCGCCTGCGCGAAGGATCGCTACGCGGTCGGAAACGCTCAGCACCTCCTGCATCTTGTGGGTGATTATGATGATGGATTTGCCGTCCTTTTTCATGTTTCTCATTACGGCAAAGAGCTTTTCGGATTCCTGGGGAGTGAGCACGGCTGTGGGCTCGTCCAGGATCAGCAGATTTGCGCCGCGGTAGAGGACCTTGACGATCTCCACGGTCTGTTTTTCGGAAACAGACATATCGTAGATCTTTTTCGAGGGATCTATCTCAAAGCCGTAGCGGCTGCAGATATCATTGATCCTGGCAGCTGCCTTTTTCATATTCAGACGGCCTTCGTTTTCGATCCCGAGAACTATGTTTTCCGCGGCGGTAAGCACGTCGACGAGCTTGAAATGCTGGTGGATCATGCCTATGCCCAGATCAAAGGCCTCTCTGGGAGATGAGATATCCACGGGCTCGCCTTTCAGGTAGATCTGGCCTTCGTCGGGATAGTAGATGCCGGAAAGCATATTCATGAGCGTGGTCTTGCCGCTGCCGTTTTCGCCTAAAAGCGCAAGAATCTCACCGGAGTATATATCCAGTGAGACATCTTTGTTGGCGACGACCTTTGAACCGAATCTCTTTGTGATGTGGCGCATGCTGAGCGCCGGAACTTTTGTTTCCAAAGGGGGTTCTCCTTTCGCTTGTTCGTTTCACAGCAAGGCGTATGCCGTCTGCGCTTTGCTCTGAAACGGACTCTCATAAAATCAGAAAAGCGGGAGGTCGTAACGGCCTCCCGCACAAGAGTTGATGATTAGTTGCCAAGCTCCGTAATGCCGTCGATAAGAAGGTTGAAGTAAGGAGCTGAACGATACTCGGACTCATGGAAGTAGCCGTCGGAAACGACCTCGGTCTCGCCGGTGAAGGTGCCGTCGTCGTCTACGTCAGCAAGGTAGGAGGTAAGCTCTGATCCGCCTACGGTAAAGGTCTTGGTATCGAATACGTGGAGAGTGCCGGCCTCAAAGGCAGCCTTGACTTCGTCAAGCTTGGCCTGGGTACCCTCGGCAGCGGCAGCCTCGTTGACCTCGGTGACCTCAACGCTGCCGGTAGCGATGGTGCCGGTCCAGTCAGCATCGAAAGCCTCGCCGTTCATGGTAGCGGTGATGGAGTACTCAAAGAAAGGAACCCAGTTGATCCTGGAAGAGATGATGAAGGTGTTGGGACCTACGGAAACGGTAGAGCCGTTGTAGGAAACGTTGGGAACGTTGTTCTCTTCGCAGGCACGGGGAGCACCCATGGAGTCCGCATGCTGGGAGATAAGAACGCAGCCGCCGGAGATGAGAGCCTTTGCGGTCTCGTACTCAGCAGCCTCATCATACCAGGAAGAGGTGTAGCTGACTTCCATGGTAGCGGTAGGGCACTGTGAACGAACGCCAAGGAACCAGGAAGTATATCCGGACATGACCTCTGCGTAGTTGTAGGCGCCGACGTAGCCGACCTTGGCCTGATCAGCGGTGATAGTGCCGGCAGCGATCATCTCGTTGAGCTTGAGACCGGCGGCAACGCCTGCAAGATAGCGGCCCTCATAGATGGCTGCGAAAGCATTGTGGAAGTTGGCGATGCCGGCGTTGTGAGCATGAGTACCGGTCGCATGTACGAACTGGACGTCAGGATATTCCTGAGCAGCCTGCATGATGTAAGGCTCATGTCCGAAAGAGTCGGCAAAGATGTAGGTGCAGCCCTCATCCTCAACAAGCTCCTCGGCAGCGGCAAGGCACTGCTCGGACTCGTCGATACCGGTCTTGATGACGTAGGCAACGCCGAGATTCTCGCAGGCTTCCTTTGCAGCGTTGATGAAGTTCAGGTCGTAAGTGGACTGCTCGTCATGAAGGCAGATGAATCCGGCCTTGAAATCGGAAGTGGCAGCGCTCTCGCTGGGAGCCTCGGTGTCGGCCTGAGAGTCGGCGGCAGTAGTGTCAGCAGCTGCGGAAGAGCCATCCTCGGAACCGCCGCAGGCAGCCAGAGAAAGGACCATCACAAGTGCAAGCACGATTGACAGAAACTTTTTCATGTTTGATTTCCTCCTATGAAATCTTTTTGATATAAATATCAGGCTGTACTGCCCGATCATTCACTTTACCGGCGGAAGATGACCTCCGTGTCGGTCATGCGCTCGATCATGGCCAGGGACTCCACGCGGATGCCGCGCGCTCTCAGCTCGTCGCCGCCGCCCTGGAAAGCCTTCTCGATCTCGATGGCCGCGCCCACGAGCGTTGCGCCGGACTGCTCTACAAGCGAGATCAGACCGTTGAGCGCATTGCCGACCGCGAGAAAATCATCAACCAAAAGAATATGGTCATCGCTTGTGAGATAATCTCTGCTGATGACCATATTATAATCTGTATTATGTGTATAGCTGTGTGCGCTTGCGGTATAGACGCTGCCGTCCACGTTGCTGCTCTGGTGCTTTTTTGCAAAGATCACGGGTACATTCATAATAATGCCCGCTGCAACGGCTACAGCTATTCCGCTGGATTCTATAGTAAGGATCTTTGTGACGCCGCATCCGGAATAAAGGCGGGAGATCTCCGTGCCTATTTCGCGGAGCAGCTCGGTATCGATCTGCTGATTAAGAAAACTGCCGACTTTGAGAATGTTTCCGGGAAGTACCTTTCCTTCTTTGATGATCTTTTCCTCAAGCAGCTTCATATCTTATCCTCAACAGTTTTTTATGATCAAAAAAACAGACCCGGCCAAGGCGGATCTGCGCCGATCGTCTCTTTTTTAACAGAAAGCGGCATACTGTATATAGTATACACGTCTGATCCGATAGTCGTAACTGAACGGCGTTACGGTAGAGACGTCCGGGCCGTCTATCCGGACCTATATCGGCAAGCTGATCACTGCTTTATAATGCTCCATACGATGGCTTATGTCAATAGGTTTTTCCATTTTTTATTTGTAATAATGTTTAACAATTTTTGATCATGAATACAGCAGATTATTTGATTGTTTTTATAGATGGATGGGGCGCGGTTTATAAAAATTTAATGACCGTGCATCTTTACGGCAAATACAAAATGTTGTATATTCCTATTTATAAATTCCGGAGGAAAAAGATGGGCTTTATAGACAGACTTGAAAGTAAGATAGGACGTTTCGCGATCAGAAATCTGATGCTGTATCTTATCATAATATATGCCTTCGGTTTTGTCGTCTACAGTATCAATCCCGATTACTATATTCTCAATCTTTCACTGAATTTTGCGGCGATATTTCAGGGCGAGGTCTGGAGGCTCGTCACTTTCCTGTGCTTTCCTCCGAGCACCAATGTCGCGCTGTTTCTGCTGTACAGCTTTATCTATTACTCGCTTGGCCGCTCGCTTGAAAGCTACTGGGGAGCGTTCCGTTTTAATCTGTATATCTTTCTGGGGATCTTCGGGGAGATCCTTGCCGCGCTCATCATCTACCTCGCGTTCGGCGAGATATACCTTTTGACCGCAGGCAATCTCTATATGTCGATGCTGCTGGGCATCGCGATAACCGTGCCCGAGGCAAGGTTCATGATTTATTTTATAATTCCGGTCAAAGCCAAATGGCTCGGCATTTTTTACGGAGTGCTCCTCGTGATCCAGGCGGTGATCAGCGACTGGCCGGGACGTATCGAGCTGGTGCTTTCGCTCCTCAATTTCATCGTGTTTTTCTTCTTTATCCGCAGGCCGGTCTCGAAGACCAGGAGCAAGATGCGGAAAGCCGAATATGTCATAAAGATGAAAAGAGGAGAGATGGAAAACAAGCCTGCAGGCTACAGACACCGCTGCAGCGTGTGCGGCATTACCGACAGGGACGATCCGAACATGGAATTCCGCTACTGCAGTCAGTGCGACGGTGCTCATGAATACTGCATGAACCACCTGTATACGCATATTCACGTCCATAGCGACAGCAAATCGTAGACCGGATAAAAAAGTTTAAAAAAGAAAATATTTTCGCTTGACACATATAGCATGAAGATATAATATATGAACATAAGTTCTAAAAACGCCGTTTGAAAGTGGATCCGACAAACAGGAGGATAAAATGGTAAAAGACGAAAAACTCAAGGCTCTCGACGCTGCCATAGCACAGATCGAGAAGGATTACGGCAAGGGAGCCATCATGAAGCTCGGAGATGAGAGCGCTCATCTGAATATCGATACGATCTCTACGGGCTCGCTCAGCCTCGATATCGCCCTGGGACTTGGGGGAGTCCCCAGAGGCAGGATCATCGAGATCTACGGACCTGAGTCCAGCGGCAAGACCACTCTTGCGCTGCACATGATCGCCGAGGCTCAAAAGGCGGGAGGCATCGCGGGCTTTGTTGACGCGGAGCATGCCCTCGATCCCGTGTACGCGAGGAATATCGGCGTGGATATA
>CAMOQY010000060.1 GCA_946623295.1 uncultured Lachnospiraceae bacterium
TGAGGTTGGGGTTCACGCCGCTGACAGGCTCTCTTTTGGCGCTGGCTGCGGAGAAGCCCTCGTAGCGTCCCTCTGCGACTCCGCGGTGGCCGTTGATGTCGTATCCCTTGTACTTGGTCTCCAGAAGCTCGCCGAATTTCTTGAGCTGCTTCTTCATCTTGAGAAGACGCGGGATCTTCTTGAGGTTCTTCTTGGGCTCAAAGGGCTCGATGACCTGGCCCAGTCTGTTCTTGTAGTTGCGGTTGAGCTTGGGACCGTCGTGGGTGATGCCGCAGAATTCCTCAACGTCATGAACGGCATAATATGAAGGGACTCCCATGATGGCGCCCATCTCATAACGGCGGCCGTTGTATGTGGGGCTCCAGCACTTGCCGCCTACGCGGTCAAGACGCTCGAGAATGGTGTAATTCTCGTAGCCCTTCTTTTCCAGATACATGCCGGCCGAAAGTCCTGCGGGGCCTCCGCCGACTATGCAGATACGTGTGTTTTTGTCCATGATTTAAATGCCTCCTGAGTGACAAATATTTGACAATGTTCATTCTACTACTTTTGTTTCTGCAATTCACTATCTATTTTGTTTTTTTGCATGAAAAAAACGGCGCATTATCAGCCGCCGTTTGAATAAATGCGCGGTATGCAGCGCAGCCTCCCCGGGACCGGCAGGGCTCAGTACGTGAAATTCATTCTGAACACCCGCCTGCCGCACTCGCCCTGTATAAGGCAGATATCACCCTCGGCTCCCAGCGAAAGATCGAGCCTGTCTCCGAGCCTGGCCTCGCTGTGGTACTCGCAGATGATACGGCGCGGCGTCTGCTTCCCGTAATGCGGGTAAAGCATATCGACGGCCAGGTCAAAATACCTGGTATTGTTCATATGCCCGTTGAGATCCAGCACGGAAGGCGTGACGACGCAGGCTGAATGCTCAGTGACCGGGCAGAGCCTCGGCGAAGAAGGCAGCGGCGGATCATCGGGTCCGTTTTCTCCCTCGATATGGACTCCGGCTTCTTCCGGAAAGACCGCTCTGCGGGTATCCCGGTCCATCAGGGCCCAGAGAGACGACGCCGTGACCAAGGGCTCGCCGTCACTTGTCTCAAGCCTGAAAAACCTCGGAAAGATCACGTGCATGGTCCTGCCCGGCCAGCTCCTCAGCACGACCTCTTCATCGTACTCCGGAAGCCTGGCGATATCCGCACGCCACTGGGTCACGATCCACAGCAGACCGCGGTCGAGGGTCTTCTCGCGGCCCATGCCCAGAGCCTCGGTGTGCCGTATGGCAGCTTCCTGGAACCAGGAAAAAAGCTCCGAGAGCCGAAGCTTTCTCTCCGAGTCGCAATGCGCCGACAAAAGTCTGTATTTTTTCGTGTCGGCCGGGCTCATGCGATCCTGCTTCCGATCGCGTCCACCACATCGCCGAAGGTGGAGAGCTTCTGCCACTGGCGGTTGGGGATACGGACGTCGTATTTTGCCTCGAGGCGGCAGATCACGAGCGTAAAGCCCATGGAATCGATGGCCGTATCGGTATTGATAACGGTATCGTCCGCAAGCTCGGTGCCTTCAAGTTCCGGGACACATTCGTAGATGGTCTCTTTTATTCCTGCTGCAAGTTCTTCTCTGGTCATATTTATCTCCTGTAGTTTATTTTTCCCGTTTATCTGCGGTATTCCGGTCCGCCCTCTCCTACTCACCTACCAGCCGGCTGATCTCATAGCGCTTCAGCTTGCCTGTGGCAGTACGGGGCAAAGGCCTGTCGGTAAAAAATATCTCGCTTATCTGTTCGCTGCGCGAATAGTTCTCCATGACCGGCCTTATCTGCTGCATGACGAGACTCCTGTCTCCCACGCTTGCGTTGACTATCAGCGCCGGGCGTCCCTTTGAGATCACAACGCAAAGCTCGCCGGTACCCAGAGCCTTTGCGAGCGCCGCCTCGTACTCCGGCAGAAAGATCTTTGAGCCTGAGGAAAGCACCAGGATATCTTTCTTGCGCCCCGTGATATGGAGCCTTCCTTCGGAATCTATCTGACCCAGATCCCCGGTATGGAGCACCCCGTCCTTAAGGACTGCTTCCGTCTCCTCGCGGCGGCCGAAATAGCCCTTCATCATGGTCGTTTTGCTCTCTACCAGCACCTCGCCGTCATCAGCTATACTGACCCTGAAATCAGGGCAGATGCTCATGGCGTAAGGGTCGCTGCCCGTGCTGAGCGCTATGCCCGACGAGGTCTCCGTCAGCCCGTAGCCAAACGATACCCGTCTGCCGCCGGCACCCGCCTCGCGCAGTACCTGCGGCGGGCACTCTCCCGCTCCGACAAGTATGAGCGAAAGCTCGGGATTGAGCACGCGCGCCTTTATGCAGTATCCCAGAAGCAGCGGGACTACCGACACGGCCGTGGGCCTGAAGAAATCATAGTCGTCGCCGTAGTACCTCATGCCTCTGCCCACAGCGACGGATGCTCCGCACTGAAGCGCCCAGAGCAGCCCGCAAACGAATCCGAAGACGTGGTTCAGCGGCAGCTGCAGAAGCAGGACGTCGTCCTGTTTTAACGGCATGAGCGAGGCGCCGTTCCAGGCGCTGGCGCACAGCGAGGATTCAGAGAGCAGGACAGCCTTTGACCTGTCCGTGGTGCCCGAGGTAAAGAAAAGTATCTCTCCTCTTTCGCCCTCTCCTTCGGGGCAAAGATATACCCCAAGTTCTTCCTCCAGCTCCGGGTCCGCGCACACACAGTCCGCCCCGACCTGCCGAAGGAGCGACGCCAGCGTGGACTCGGGCAGGTTCTCATCGAGCATGGTGATCCTCGCCCCGGCCTGCGCAGCAGCCATAATATCAACAATGTACCTCACACCGCCTTCTCCCGGAAGAAAGGCCACGCTCTTCTTTCCGGCGAAGTCCAAAGCCCTCGCGGAGACGGATTCTCTGAGGGCACCGTAGGTCATGACGCGCTTCGTTCCGCCCTCTTCGTATATGAGAGCAGCGGAATCGGGAGCCAGATCCGCGTGGTGTCCAACCATTTCCGCAAATGATCCGAATCTCATTTCCTTGTCACCTCTCCCGTAATATGGTCTATCGTGATATCAAAGGATCTCGCGATCTCGTCATCTATGATCTGGGCCCTGCGGGCGCTGTCGGTAACGAGCACCGTGCGGGAGTCCCTCTGAAGGCACGGGTGAAAGAACACCCTCGGCTCCATTGTCGCGGTATCGACCGCCACCTCAAAGAGACAGGTCTCGCGTTCCTTTGTATTAAACCAGAAATTACCCATACTGTATATGACAGGCTTACCGCCGACATATTCTATGCCCTGAAGGATGTGCGGATGAGCGCCTATGACCGCGTCCGCGCCGGCCTCGACGTAAAGCGCTGCCAGCTCCTTTTGCTCCGCGTCAGGCGCCTCCTGCATCTCCGTGCCCCAGTGCACGAAGACGAAGCAGAAATCGCTGTTTTCCGAGGCGGTGCGGATCGCGTCAAGCGTCTCCTCCGGCTCGCGTGTGTTCAGCACTCCGGGCGCATCCGCCGTTGCAGCTCTGGTCATTCCGAATTCAGAATCGCCGGCCTTTTCCACGGACGTAGCCGCAACTATGGAAAAGACCTTTCCCTCTACCGTAAAGTAAGCCGCCTTCTTTGCCGCGGCCAGATCCGCCCCTGCGCCGACGTGAGGGATCCCTTCACGATCCAGCGTGTCTATCGTATCAAGAAGCGAGACCTCGCCCCAGTCAAAGGCGTGATTGTTTGCAAGCCCGACGACGTCGACTCCCAGACGCGTGAGATTGGCAACTCTTGCGGGGTCCGCGCGGAAGGTCCAGTGCTTGCCCGCCGTCGGAGTGCCCCTGTCGGTGTATGTAAACTCGTTGTTGAGCATAAAGACGTCGGCGTCTCTCATAAGTGAGAGCAGATCATCGGAAAAGACTCTGGTGATGTCCCCTCCGTAGGTGCTATCCAGCACCGACATGATGGACATGGCGACCCCGTCTCCGCCCTCCTCGGCCTGGGTAAAATCTCCCGCAAAGCGGAAAACCGCTATGCCGTCGCCAGGGAGCTCGGGGCCGGTCTCATTGGATCCTGAGGTCGGAGCGTCCGTCCGGCCAGTCACCTCTCCTCCCGAGATATCGAGGATTATCCCTCTGCCGTCAGGCGTCACCTCCGGAGCGGAACCCGTCCCGGCGGATGCATCCGTGCTCTCCTCTCCGCAGGCGCAGGCCTGCAGCATGAGAAGCAGCGATATCATCAGGATCAGTACTCTTTTCAAGATCAGCTCTTTCCGCGGGATATAAGGGCAGCTTTCAGCCCTTCCCGCCTTCCGTAATATATCTGTCTATCGCCGCGGCCGCTTTCTTTCCGGCGCCCATGGCCAGAATGACCGTAGCCGCGCCAGTCACGGTATCTCCGCCTGCGAAAACTCCGGGTCTGCTCGTCTCTCCGGTCTCCGGGTCCGCGACTATGCATCCTCTGCGGTCCGTCTCCAGATCGTGGGTAGTTCTGCTTATCAGCGGGTTCGGCGACGTGCCCAGCGCCATTATCACGGCGTCGGCCTCAAGCTCAAACTCCGATCCGGGGATCTCTTTCGGCCTGCGTCTGCCCGACGCGTCGCTCTCGCCGAGCTCCATGCGTATACATCTGACGCCGCGGACGAAACCGTTCTTGCTGCGGTCCTCATTTCCCTCGGTACCGAGGATCTGAGTGGGCGCGGTCAGAAACATAAACTCGACGCCCTCTTCCTTCGCATGCTCTATCTCCTCTTTACGGGCCGGCATCTCCTCCTCGCCGCGTCTGTAGAGCACGGTGACGCGGCCGGCGCCGAGGCGCATGGCGCTGCGAGCGGCGTCCATGGCCACGTTTCCTCCGCCTACGACGGCCACCCTCGAAGGCCTCAGGATCGGAGTGTCAGAATCCTCCCTGTACGCCTTCATGAGATTTACTCTCGTGAGGAACTCATTTGCGGAAAACACGCCCTTGAGCGATTCTCCGGGTATTTTCATAAATGAGGGAAGCCCCGCGCCGGTACCTATGAACACGGCCTCAAAGCCTTCTTCCTCCAGCAGCTCGTCTATGGTGACCGAACGACCTACGACGACGTTTGTCTCGATCCTGACTCCGAGCGCCCTCAGCGTATCGACCTCGCGGGCCACTATGGCCTTTGGAAGACGGAATTCCGGGATGCCGTAGACCAGTACTCCGCCGGGTATGTGAAGCGCTTCGAAAACGGTGACGTCATACCCTTTCTTTGCCAGATCTCCCGCGCAGGTAAGTCCGGACGGTCCGGCGCCTACGACAGCCACCTTATGGCCGTTTACCGGCTGTTTTTTCACACTTTCACTGCCGTGGGCCGCGTGCCAGTCCGCCACAAAGCGTTCCAGCCTGCCTATGCCCACGCTGTCGCCCTTCATGCCTCTGACGCAGTATTTCTCGCACTGTCTCTCCTGAGGGCATACACGCCCGCAGACCGCAGGCAGCGAGCTGTCCTCGTGAATGATGTGATAGGCTTCTTCAAACTCGCCCTCGGCGACCTTCGCGATAAAATCAGGAATACGGATTCCCACCGGACAGCCTCCGGTGCACGGGCGGTGTCTGCAGTTCAGACACCTCTTCGCCTCCGCCACAGCCATTTCTTCCGTATATCCGAGCGTTACCTCATCGAAATTACGCCTTCTTATGTCCGGGTCCTGGCTCGGCATCGGCGTCCTGACAGGGTTCATATCCGCCATTTACTCCACCTCCTTTTTCAGAAGGTTGCAGGCCTCGTCATAAGCATGCCTTTCAAACTCGCCGTATATGTTTCCGCGGCTTATTGCCTCGTCAAAATCCACCAGATGTCCGTCAAAATCGGGGCCGTCCACGCAGGCAAATTTCGTCTCGCCTCCGACGGTAAGGCGGCAGCAGCCGCACATTCCCGTACCGTCGACCATGATGGAATTCATGGAGACCGTCGTCTTTATGCCGTATTTCTTTGTCAGAAGACACACAAATTTCATCATCAGCGGCGGGCCGATGCAGATGACCTCATCGTAAATATTTCCGGCCAGGATCAGTTCCTCGAGGCCTGCCGAGACCAGTCCTCCCCGTCCGTTCGATCCGTCGTCTGTCATGACCGTAAGCAGATCGGAGGCCTCGGCAAACTCTTTTTCAAGTATGATCAGATCTTTCGTGCGGAAGCCGACGACGCTGTGCACGCAGCAGCCGCGTCTGTGCAGCTCCTGCGCGATGGGAAGCGCGATGGCGCACCCGAGCCCGCCTCCGACTACCGCGGCCTTTGAGAGACCGTCGAGCCTGGTAGGGTTGCCCAGCGGTCCGGTAAGACTGGCCACGCTCTCTCCCTCCCGCAGCCGATTAAGCTTCATGGTGGTGGCGCCCACTATCTGCACGATAACGTCTACCGTGCCGGCCTCTCTGTCATATCCGGCTATGGTAAAGGGCACCCTCTCGCCGTTTTCATCGACACGCAGTATTACAAACTGCCCGGGCTTCGCCTTGCCCGCGACATAGGGAGCATAAAACCTGAACCGTGTCGAAGAGGGGTTGAGCTCCTCACGTTTTAAGATCTCGTACATAATGATCTCCGTACTTATGGACAAACCCCGCAGGAATACCTGCGGGACACATATGAAAATACGGGCAGAGCTGTAAGCCGGGTTCTGTCGAGGATGATCATCTATCTAGGCTGTACGTTGCCGCACAGCTCGAGCGACCTACCCGGAAGCCGCCGGGCCGGCGTATGCTTCCTGCTTGGTCTTGCTTCGGATGGAGTTTACAATGCCCGCTCCGTTACCGGAGACGGCGGTAGTCTCTTACACTGCCATTTCACCCTTACCCCGTAAGGGGCGGTATACTTTCTGCTGCACTGGTCGTCGGGTTACCCCGCCCGGACGTTATCCGGCATCCTGCCCTGTGAAGCCCGGACTTTCCTCTCCTCCCGAGGGAGCAGCGATCATCCGCCCTGCCCGTATCTGTTCTGATATTTACTTTTATACTCTATCATAACACAGTCTCTCCCGCAAGAGGACTTGTTATGCCGAAACAATGCGGCTGATATGCGAAAGCCTACTGTTTCTTGAGAAAGATCGAATCCAGCCCCAGTGTGATGCGGTCCTCCTTCAAAAGTCTGCCGACCGCGCGCTTGAAGGCCGCCTTGGACAGGCCGAGTTCGGCCTTTATCTGCTCGGGCGAAGCCTTGTCGGTAAAGGGCAGCTCGCCGTCGTAGCTTTTTATGACCGAGATGACCTTTTCCGCGTCATCCTCCATCTGGGCATAGGCTTTCTTGCGCCCCGAGAGATCGAGCTTGCCGTCAGGCCTTACGCGAAGGACTCTGGCGCTTATCTCGTCTCCCACCCGGATGCGCTCGTAGAGCTCCTGGGAGGGGATCATCCCGAAATACCTGCCGTCCACGGCGACAAATGCTCCGAGCTCCTTTTTGATCTCATACACAAGGCCTCTGACCTTGTCGTTTTTCTGGTATCCGGAGGCGGGCGAAAGACGGCTGTAGATATGCATGGAGGCCGCGAGCCTGCCGCTGCGGTCAACGTACATGATGACAGGGACTCTTTCTCCCTCTCTTACTTTTCGGGTCTGCTCCTTAAAGGGAAGAAAAAGCTCCTTCATCAGCCCCCAGTCGAGAAAAGCCCCTATGTCCGTGACCTGCGATACCGTCAGCACCGCGGCCGAGCCGACCTCGATGGGCGGCGTTTTTACGGTGGCTATCGGGCGGTCCTCCGAGTCCTTGTAAAGGAAGACCTCGATCTCATCCCCCTCCGAAAGTCCCTCGGGGACCTCTGATGCGGGAAGCAGCACAGCCTCTTCCGCTCTGTCAGGAGATTCCCCCAGATACAGACCGTTGTCACGTTTTCTGAGCACAACAAGATGGTTTTTCCGTCCGAATTCCATAAGCATCCTCCATATGATACTTCGCATAAACAAAACGGGTCTCTGCCGTATGACAGGGACCCGAGCTGGGCTACAAGGATTCGAACCTTGAAATGACGGAGTCAGAGTCCGTTGCCT
>CAMOQY010000061.1 GCA_946623295.1 uncultured Lachnospiraceae bacterium
TGAACACTACGGTGCCCGTGCTCGGAAAGCTGATGGGTGTCGGAATGTTCATTCAGATACTTACGCTCACAGGCGCCCGCGGATGGATTGTGGGCAGCTGCATCGAGATGTCGGCTATAGAGGGCATCGGAATGATCCTGCTCTTTATCGCCATCGCGGTGGCCTGCCCTGCCTTCGGCGCCGTTTCTTCCTACGGATCCGCGTCGGTCCTGGGCGTGCCGTTCCTGCTGATCCTTATCGATCACTTCCCCAACGGGCAGGTGGTCATGGCTGCGGCTCTTTCCTGCATCGTCTGCGTGGGCGACCTTATGCCCCCGACGGCGCTCGCCGGCAATTACGCCGCTTCGCTCGTGGAGGAAAAGTACTCAAAGGTACTCAGGCACTGCGCGATCCCCGCGCTCATCACGATAGCGTTCAGTCTGGTGGTCATCATCTTCTCCGAGACTGCGTTTTCGTTCCTGTAAGGAGGTGCTGAGATGGTAGTAACGATAATTTATCTTGCGATAATAGTTTTTCTGCTGTTTTTCATAATCTGGAACATGTTCACGGAAAAGGACATAATGCTCCAGATCGACGCCGCGCTGGTCATCATACCTCTGGTGCTCAGGCTGCTGCTGATCAAGTAAGGAGGCGGAGAGATGACGTTATCCATAAAGACGAAACATAATGTCCTGTCCGCGCTGATCCTTCTGGCACTGGCAGCCGGGGCCGTCGTATATCTCGCGCTGCAGTTTACCAGGATGTGGACGCCCGATTCCGTATATGAGAGCAAAAATCCCAGCGTCACGGAGGTCAGACGACTGTCTGATTACAATGAAAATCTCAAGGGCTCAAAGGGCGATACGGACATATACGTGATCGAAGGAGAAGAGCCCGGGGATTCCATGCTGATACTCGGCGGAGTGCACGCCAACGAGCCCGCCGGTATGCTGGCCGCGGTATATCTCGTCGAAAACCTTCACCCCAAGGCCGGTACGGTCTACGTGATCCCTTTTACCAACGAGGCCGGTTTTACCTGCAATGATCCTCTGGAGGCCTCGCCGATGTTCTTCAGTATCGATACACCGTCGGGAGAGAGGCAGTTCCGCTTTGGCGCGCGCGTCACGAATCCCATATTCCAGTGGCCGGACCCCGATATCTACGTACACGCGTCCTCCGGACAGAGACTTGCCGGAAGCGAGACGAGAAACCTCAACCGTACCTATCCCGGACGCACCAACGGCACCTTTACCGAGCAGATCAGCTACGCGCTTGTACAGCTCATAAAGACCGAGGATATAGCTGTCACGATCGATCTGCACGAGGCTTCGCCTGAGTACCAGACGATCAATACGACGGTCGCCGAATCACGCGCCATGAAAGTAGCCACTACCGGACGCTTCAATATGGACTGGGACGGCATCACGATGTCGGTGGAGCAGTCGCCTGTGACCTTCCGCGGGCTTTCCCATATCGAACTGGGCACCTGGACCGATACGCTGGCGCTGCTTATGGAGACTTCCAACCCTTCCCAGGGACGCGAGCACGGCCTTACGGGCTCGGATCTCGTGATCTACGGCAAGGATAAATTCTATGCCAGAGTCAAGGCTGCCGTAGGCCTCAAGGACGCCGATTACAGTGAAGAATACGGACGTCCGATCCAGCAGAGGGTCGCCAGACACGTCACGGCCATAAACGCCTACGCGGACGCCTATACTGAGGAGTACGCAAATGCGGCCGCTGCCGACAACAAGCTGGAGGCCTTTACTCTCATCGGTCTCGGCGCTTCGACCTATCCCGGCTCCGACGGACATATCATTTACGAGGGACGGAAGGGCGTTATAGATCTCGGTGAGCTGCCTTCCTACGACACTCTCTGCGCGGATCTCTTTGATTACCTCGCAGTACCCCAAGGAGCTGAATAATGAAAAAAAAGCTTGCTTTGATACTTGCCGCAGCAATGCTCCTTGCCGCGTGCGGCGGGGCGCCGCAGGGTGATACGTCTCAGACTGAGAGCGCTGCAGCCTCAGATCAGGAGTCGACCGCATCTGCGCCGACTTTTGCTCCGATCACGGTGACTGCCTCGGCGACAGAGGCCACAAAGGAGGATCTCGCTGATCTGCAGCCCGATCCGCCGTACGACTTTGACGTGGACGCGATGGTCCCGACGGACTTCGGAGACTTTTTTACAGATCAATACCCGGTAACGACCTCGTCGTACAAGCTGCTTCAGGGTGATGAATACGAAAATGAGGTCTTCGTTATCGAGTCGGAAAATGACGGACCCACAGTATACGTGATCGCCGGGATCCACGGCGACGAGGAGGCCGCCTGGCAGGCCGGAAAGCTTCTCAAAAAGATAAGCATCAAGTGCGGAAAGCTCTACGTGATCGCTCCGGCAAACAGATGGGGAGCGTCCGCAGTGCCCAAGACCCGGTATCTCGACGGCAAGGATCCCAACCGCGCTTTTCCGGGCGATCCCTCCGGCACGAATGCTCAGAGATTTGCCTATGCGCTGTACAATGACGTAAAGGACAAGGCTCCGGACTTCGTTTTCGATCTGCACGAGGCAGTGATCGTAAAGGAAGGCCGGGACAATCTGGGAAGCTCCATCATCTATTCGGATATGGATCTTTTCGGTGATCTGATAATCGATCTTGTCCTGGCATCGCAGGAAGGCGAGATCTGCACGAAGCCGTTTAATTTTTACAGCCCCGGTCCCGCGGGAAGCATAAACCGCACTATCACGGAAGGCCTCCGGATCCCAGTGATGACCGTAGAGACCTTCAGAGGCTATCAGATGCGGGACAGGATCAGCGATCAGCTGGACGTGGTGCAGTACGTGCTGCGCTCATACGGTCTGGTCGACTGAAAAAGCAACTGAACTCAGGTATGGAAGCACCGGCATCCGGTCGGTGCTTCCTTTGATATCACCGGCGGAGGGATACCCGTGGGTATTTTCGTAACGATTCTTGCCGCGGCCGTTCTGGCTGCCCTTATAGCTGAGAGGGCTTTCGCCCTCAGGGCCAGGCGCGCCCTTCTCCACGTGATCCACGTGAACGGAACGCGCGGAAAATCAGGCGTGGCCCGTCTCATCGCCGCAGGCCTTGGAGAGGGCGGCGTCAAGGTCTGGTGCAAGACTACGGGCACGCTGCCGATGATCATAGATACTGCCGGAAACGAGCGCCTGATAAAAAGGCGCGGACCGGCAAATATCAGCGAACAGATCCGGATGCTCTGCGCCGCGGCGCGAGAAGGTGCACAGGTCCTTGTGATTGAGTGCATGGCTGTGGATCCGGAGCTGCAGTTTGTCTGCGAGCACAGGATACTTCACTCCGACATAGGCGTTATTACAAATGCCCGTATCGATCACGTGGCCGAGATGGGTACAAGCGTGCCGGAGGTCATACGGGCTCTCTCGGCTACCGTACCGGACCGCGCGGAAGTCGCCCGGGCTGCAGGAAAAGCGGATGTCAGGACGCGCCTTTTTACCGCGGATCCGGCGTGCGCACAGGCCCTGAGAGAAAAGGCCGGCAGTCTCGGCACGGATCTCGTACTGACCGACCCCGCGTCGGTACAGGCGGAGGCGGAAAGATTCACTTTTCCGGAAAACGCCGCTCTGGCGCTTGCCGTCTGCGAGAGCTGCGGTGTGCCGCGCGATGCGGCTCTGAGGGGCTTTTCAAAGGTACAGGAGGACCCCTACGCCGTATCGGTCCATACCCTTCCCGGAGATATCACCTTTGTGGACCTGATGTCCGCGAACGACCCCTTTTCCACACAGATGCTGATAGACAGATACCCCTGCGGCGGCCGCAGAGTGTACGTGCTCAACTGCCGCCGGGACAGAGGCCCGCGCACAAAGCTGATGACAGAGCTTATCAGGGAGAAAAAGCCGGATGAGATATGGCTGATCGGCGCGGGCAGAAGAGCGGCCCTAAGGCTGCTGGAAAGAGCCGGTCTTAAGGCGGAGGTATTTGCATCCCCTGAGAGGCTTCCGCTCTTTGATGAAAAACTCAGAGAAGGGATCGGGCCGGGAACGTATATCTACGCCATCGGCAATATAGCCGGCCCGGGCGTCAGACTGATGGAGATGATAGGAGAGGAGGAAGCGGAATGTACGCGCAGATAATAGTCACAGGCATACTTGTAAGCCTGCTCTTTTCCTATTTTACGCAGCTCTCCCCGGCGGGACTCATCGTGCCGGGATATATCGCTCTTAATATCGGATCGCCGCTGAAGCTCCTGCTTACTCTTGCTGTCTCCCTGCTGACCATCCTCATCTACAGACTGATATCCGAATTTACCATTCTGTACGGCCAGAGGAGATTTGCCGTGATGATAGTGATATCCGTCGGGATATCATATATCCTGAGCCTTCTCCCGATACCCGCGGCAGGTGTGGGTGTGGTCGGGTATCTGATACCAGGTATCATCGCAAAGGAATGCGAGCGCCAGGGCGTGATCAGGACTCTTGCGGCAATGGCGGCGGCGAGCGCGGTAACGGCAGGGATCGCCATGCTCTTTGGAGCAAAGCTGCTTTGAGATCATGCGGTAAAGAAACAAAAAGGACGAACGATCCAGGTTGAAAAAACGTGAAAAACTTACAGCCGGAGAATGCCTTATTCTTGCAGCAGCTCTCGTCACGGGAGCCGCGCTGCTTGCCGCGGCCTTTTTCCTCAAGAGCGAAAGGCCCGGCCCGCTTTACGATATACAGGTAAAGGCCGCGCGTCAGATGCAGGAATGCATGGATGCGGTCAGAGCGGAAAAAATACGCAGGAACATAGCCATACCGACCGAGGACATTTTTGATACCGGCCTTATCGGAGAGGCTTTCAATATGACTACCTCCACTGCGGGCGAGCTCGGGGCAAAGCGCACCACGGCCGATCCCGACATGGCCGCCCTCATCGTAAAGATGCTCGACGAGGCCGGGCTGTCGGAGGGAGACGTGCTGGCGTGCGGCTTTTCCGGATCGTTTCCCGCGCTCAATATCGCCGTGATCTGCGCATGCGACGCTATGGGAGTAAGGCCGGTCTATATCGCCTCCGTCGGCTCGTCGACCTGGGGCGCGAACAACCCCGGCTTTACTTCGCCCGAGATGCTGGTCATGCTCTATGAGAGCGGGCTCATAAAGGAGCCTCCCGCGCTCATTACCCCCGGAGGCGGAGATGACGCCGGCCGCGTCCCGGACGAAGAGGCCTTTGCGCAGATCTGGGAACGGGTCGCCTCGCTCGGATATCCGGTGATGATCGAGGAAAACTTCTCAGATAACACTGCCGCCAGAAAAGAGCTGTATGACGGGGAGGGCGCCTCTGCTTTCCTGGCGTCGGGAGGAAACGTGACCTCGCTCGGCAAAAATATGGTCATCGATCTGGTCGGACAGGGGCTGATCAGAGAGAAAATAACGTCCGTAAACAAAGACAGCGGGCTGCTGGAGCTCTTTCTGTATGAAAACAGGCCCGCGATGCTCCTTCTCAATATACGCCAGCTCGTTTCGGACTACGGGCTGCCCTTTGACCCCGTCTCGCACCCCGCGCCGGGGGAAAGCCCGGTGTACAGCGAGATCGTCTATCCGTACGGCATTATCGCGATCTGCCTGGCCGCAGAGGCGCTTTTGCTCGTATTGTTTAAATACTTAAAAAAATCAAATGATCATACATGACAACTTAAAATATTTCACATTATTTTTCTTAAAACAATAATCATACAGGTGGATTTTCCGGATAGAATTTGTTAAAATTCTTAAAGATATCAATATGTTTCATGAACAGGAGATGTGACATGAACGAAGACAATAAAAAGAAAAAAGGTCTGCTCGTCTGGATCATCGGCGGGGCAGCGGTATTGGCGGCGGGCGCAGCGGCAGTGCTGATCCTTACGCTGGGGCGCGGGGGAGCAGGAAACCAGGATCCCTCCGGTCAGGATACTCAGGCTGCCATGTCTGAGGCGGAGCGTATCCTTTCCGAGCAGCTTGCCGCTCCGGGGGATGCCGTCGTAACGCTGGACGAGGATATAACCCTGACGCAGATCCTTACGGTTGAGGGAAACAAGACCCTCGCCGGGTCCGGCACGCTCCGCAGCAGCGGAGGCCTGGAGTACGCGATATCGGTCAGCGAAAACGCGTCCTTTACTCTTGACGGGCCGCAGATCGACTGCGAAGGCGGAGCCACCAACGGCATCTACGGGGCTCCCGGCTCGACGGTGACTCTTTCCTCGGGCGGCTTCCTCAATACAGAGGGCCACTGCCTGCGCATACTCGGCAAGGCGTTTTTAAACGGCGGCAGCGTCTCTGCAGCTGGCACAAACTGGCTCATGCTGGATGATAACGCCGAGGCGGAGATCACCGGTACGAAGTTTTCTGATTCCGGATCGATCGGAGTGATCACGGGCAAGGGCTCCAAACTGACCGTCAGGAATGCTTCCATGGAGAATTCCGCGGACAATATGATATACACCGGGGCCGATTCCGTGACGGATATCGACGGCGGCAGCTACAGCGGCGCAGGCAACTACGTCTTTTATAACGGCGGCGCCATGACGGCAAAGAATCTGAAGCTCTCGGGCGCAAAGATCCTCGGCTATTTTGAGAACGGAGCCGGAGCGTCGCTTACAGTCTCCGACACCGAGATGAGAGAGAGCACCGCGGACTTCGTATATAATCAGGGCGCGCTCACCATGAACGACGTCACTCTCGATACCTGTACCAACACCGCGCTCGAGACAAAGGGCAGCAAGGCAGTCGTCGAGCTCAACAGAGTCAGGTTCAGCAACGTCGGACAGCACGTGCTGCTGGTCAAGGGCTCTGAGGTAAATATGGACACGGTCGAGAGCGATCAGTGCGGATCATATTTCTGCAGCAACCGCTCCGGAAAGATCACCGGTAAAAACGTAAAGACCGGAAAGTGCGGCGGAGCGGGCTTTTACAACGAGCTGCTTTCCGACAACGATCTGCCCGGCACCATCAGCCTGGACGGTTTTGAGATCGGAGAGACCGGGACTTACGGCATCCGTATGAATTCCGGAAGCATAGAGCTCAAAAACGGCGTCGTGGGCAAGGCTGTCAATTACGGTCTCTACGTCAAGGACGGCAAGGCTGACGTCACCAACGTCGAGTTCAAAGGCATGCTCGTCGAGGGCCGCGCCGTTATCATGAACGGCTACAACACCAATATAAAAGGCGTCGTGACCATGACGGACTGCAAGGTCACGGGAGGCGCCAGAGGCATTACCAACCACGCCATAATGACGCTCAACAACTGCGAGATCTACGGCAACAGGAGCTCCGGCGGAGTCCATACGGGCGCTGCGGTCAGCAACGACCGTGAGCTCACCATCAACGGCGGATACTTCCATGACAACCACGCCTCCTCGAGCGGCGGCGCGGTATACAGCGTCGGCACCTGTACGATAGGCGGCGGCGTGGTCATAGCTGACAACAGCTCCGAGACTTCCGGCGGCGGCGTAGCAAACTCCGTTTCCTCAGACGGCTCCCACAAGGGCGTCATGAAGATCAGGAGCTGTACCATCCGCGGCAATTACGCTGAGAATTACGGCGGCGGAGTGTTCAACAAGGGTACGATGACCATGAGTTCGGGCACGGTCCGCAATAATACCTGCGGCAAGGGCGGCGGCGGTATGGAAAATACCGGCAAGGTCACTCTGAGCGGAGGTACCATCAGAAACAATAAGTCCACCGCGAGCGGCGGCGGTTTCTACAACGGGACCTCCGGCACGGCCGAGCTTTCCGGCGTCACCATCAGCGGCAACAGCACCGGCCCCGACGCCAGCAGCGGGGGCGTGCACAACCTCGGAAAGATGTCGATAAAGAGCGGCACCAGGATCATTAACAACACCGCGGCAAACTACGGCGGCGGCGTCACCCATTCCATCACCACCGACGGGACCAAGGGCG
>CAMOQY010000062.1 GCA_946623295.1 uncultured Lachnospiraceae bacterium
CCTCGGTGCAGTGCTCGAGAGTGAGCTTTACGCCGAATTCCTTTGCGATGCGGATGGCCGTGCAGATATCGTCAGCCCTGTGCGCATGCGCCTTGAGCGGTATCTCGCCCCGGAGCACGGGCAGCAGCGCCTCACACTTCATGTCAAAGGCCGGCGCCTCACCGCGGTCCTTTTTCTCCATGTATTCGCGCGCCTTGAAAAGCGCCTCGCGAAGCTTCGCCGCGATAGTCATGCGTGCGCTGACGTTCTTTTCCGCGTACACTCTCTTTGGATTCTCGCCAAAGGCGCACTTCATGGCGACAGGCTCCTTCACGATCATATCGTCCACGCAGGTGCCGCGCGTCTTTACCGCGATAAAGGTCCCTCCAAGCACATTCGCGCTGCCGGGTCCCGTGCAGACCGTCGTTACGCCGGCCTCCAGTGCCTTGGGCAGGGACAGGTCAAAAGGATTGAAGCTGTCGATGCCGCGCAGCTGCGGAGCCACGGAGTCATTGCGCTCATTATAGTCATGCCCGACCGGTCCCAGACCGTAGTTGTCCAGGCCGATGTGACAGTGCGCATCGACAAAACCGGGATATACGTTCCTTCCGCCGGCATCTATGACCTCGCACCCCTCCGGCGCGGCAAGATCCTTCCCGATCGCGGCGATCTTCCCGCCTTCCGTCAGAACATCCGCGGCATAAGGCTCACGTCTCACCGCATCATGTATCAGTCCGTTTTTGATAAGCATAGCATCCTCCTTATAACAAAGATCCGTAAAAAAGCCGCGCCATTGCTGACGCGGCTTTTCAGCCATTTAAGCCACGCGCACTCTGTCTCAGCACTTCCACAGGCTGTGAAGATTGCAGTAGGCGTAGGCGGCCACTACCTCATCGCCCTCGCACAGTGCGAAGCAGGCCTCGGGCGCGTCTCCGGGCTTAAGCGCCTTGCGCTGATTGCCCTGTTTGGTCTGGATCGCGATCCACTGGATATAGTGCTCCTCAGCCATCGGATGAGCTACGGAGCCGACGACGACCTTGACGCAGCATCCGTCTACCGTAACTACAGGCACGTGCTTTTCTACGGCGGCATCGGTGCTGCCGGGCACGATCTCAGTCATGGGCTTGCCGCAGCACATGATGGGGCAGGCCTTCTTGTCAACGATGGCAACGATCTGTCCGCAGGTCTCGCAGCGATAAAACTTCATGTCCATAATGGGTCCTCCTTTGTGTGACAGGAATTCTGTTATCGAAAAAACAGAGTATTATCAGATATAATATATCAGAAAAACCTGCGTTTAGGAAGTCCAAAAGAATCAGAAAAGCCGGATGCAACATCGCAAAAGCAGTGAAGCACACCTCTTAGCAGGTCAGAACCGCGCAAACTCCGGGATCACCGGCGTCAGCCCGTATCTGCGGCATTTTTCCTCCATCTCGGGAAACGCATGGCAGAGCCCCGCGCAGCTGTGCGCATCGCCTGAGAGGACGACCTTTGCGCCGCGCTCCCCCAGGTATTCCAGGATCTCGTCCGACGGGTACTGTTCCATCCGTCCGCTGCGCAGCATCGCTCCGGTGTTGATCTCAAAGGGCACACCCGACCTCAGAAGGCAGTCCGCGGCCTTTTTCCAGGCCGCGCGGCAGCGGCCGCTCCGCGTCCATGCCTCCTGCTCAGGTCCGAAATATTTTACCGGCAGATCAAAATGGCCTATGATATCGCAGCGAGTCTTTTCCACCACGTCCGCGACTGTCCTGTAGTATTCCTCCAGCAGCCCGAGCATATCTCCGCCGCAGAAGCGCTCCGCGCCGCCCTCAAGGACGTCATTGCCCTCATCCATCGGGATATAGGCATCGCCGAATTTCAGATAGTGTACGGAGCCGATCACATAGTCATAGCCCTCCGTCGGCATGTCCGAGTAATAATCCTGTTCGATACCGCAGAGGATGCGGATCCGTCCCGCGTATGCGTCCTTCAGCCGGGCGATCTCACCGCGATACTGCGCGGTCTTTTCCCGGGTCATGCAGTAGCTTTCATCGTAAAAAGTATAGCTGTGCCCCGAGAAGCCTATGACAGGCATCCCTTTTTCGATCGCGGCAAGTACCATTTCCTCGGGAGTATTTTCGCCGTCGCAGAAGGTCGTATGTGTATGGAGATCAATATTTATCATCAGGTCATCTTCTCCTGCTTGACCTTTTTGTCGATCACGTGGCGCGAGGCAAGCTCCGCGCGGATATCGTCCAGCGAGATCCCAGCCTCGACCATAAGCACCATCACGTGGTACGCCAGATCGGCGATCTCATATATGGTCTCTTTGCGGTCCTCGGCCTTTGCCGCGATGATGACTTCCGTGCTCTCCTCGCCGACTTTTTTCAGGATCTTATCCAGGCCCTTTTCAAAGAGATACGTCGTATATGAGCCTTCCTTCTTTTCGGTCTTTCTGCCCGCGATAAGCTCCATCAGCATTTCATAGGAAAAAGCCTGCTCCGTATCGCTCTCCCACAGCTCGCCCGTAAAGCAGCTGCGCGTACCCAGATGGCAGGCCGGGCCGTCGGGCCGTACAAGGATCCTGAGCGCATCTCTATCGCAGTCCGCCGTTATGGAAACGATATGCTGGTAGTTGCCGCTGGTCTCGCCCTTGAGCCAGAGGCACTGCCTGGAGCGGCTCCAGAAGCACGTCAGGCCCTTTTCCATGGATATCTGCAGGCTTTCGCGGTTCATGTACGCGAGCGTAAGCAGCTCCTTCGTCCCGGCATCCTGCACGATAGCGGGTATGAGCCCGTCGGCGTCAAACTTCAGTTCATTTATATCTATCATGGGTACTGCCCTCCGTATTTATTATTTACCTGCTTTGAGTCTCAGCAGAAAAACTATCCTGAACTTTTCGCGCGGGTATGCCGCGTTCCGTCATGGCCGTCTTCAGATCCGCTATGCTGACCTGGCCGAAATGAAAGACCGAAGCCGCCAGCCCGGCGTCCACTCCCGGCACACTCTCAAAGAGCGTGAGAAAATCCTCTATACAGCCCGCGCCTCCGGAGGCTATCACCGGTACCTGCACAGCATCGCACACCGCCTCCAGCATTTCCAGATCAAAGCCGTGTTTTACGCCGTCTGTATCGATGGAATTGACCACCACCTCACCGGCGCCGCGCGATACGCACTCCCTGATCCAGCCGACCGCCTCCATGCCAGTGTCTTCGCGTCCGCCTTTTGCAAAGACGTGGAAAATGCCGTCTACCCTCTTTATGTCGGCGGAGAGCACGACGCACTGGCTGCCGTAGCGCCTGGCCGCTTCATCTACGAGAGAGGGATTTCTGATGGCGCCGGAATTCACGCTCACCTTGTCCGCTCCGCTTTTAAGCACCCGGTCGAAATCGGCGACCGTGTTGATCCCGCCTCCTACCGTCAGAGGGATGAAGACCTGTGAAGCGGTCTCTCTGAGAATATCTGTGAAAAGACTCCTGTTTTCGTATGAGGCTGTGATATCATAAAAGACCAGCTCGTCCGCGCCGCAGCCCGAGTAAAACCGCGCCAGCTCCACAGGAGAGGCCACGTCTCCAAGCCCCTGAAAATTCACACCCTTTACAACTCTGCCGTCCCTGACGTCCAGGCACGGAATTATCCTCTTTGTCAGCATCCTGCCACCTTTATCGCCTCGGCAAGCGGTATCGCGCCCTCATAGTATGCCTTGCCGATGATGGCTCCGTAGAGTCCCATCGCCGCAAGCTGCCTGATATCATCCATGGTGGATACGCCGCCCGACGCAGTGATGTTCATACTGTATTTGTCTGACAGGGAGCGGTACAGCGCCAGATTCGCGCCCCTCATCGCTCCGTCGCGGCTGATATCCGTACATATGACCGTGCCGATCCCCAGCTCCTGCATCTGTGCAAAGAAATCGTCCGCGCTGACGCCCGAGGTCTCAAGCCAGCCCTTCACAGCCACAAACCCGTCCCGAAGGTCCGCACCCACGGCGATCCTGCCGCCGTAAGACGCAGCGGCTTCCGTCAGCAGCTTCCTGTCGGCGATGGCTGCCGTACCCAGTATCACCCGGTCTATCCCGGCCGAAAGATACCGGTCTATTACCTCCATGCTGCGGATGCCTCCGCCTATCTCGCAGAAAAGTCCGCTCTCCTCGCGTATGCGCTTTACCGTATCGAAATTTGGAGTTCCGCCGTCTCTCGCGCCCTCCAGATCCACGATGTGGATCGCCTGTGCGCCGCAGGCGGCAAAGTCTGCACCGATCTGCCAGGGTCTGTCGCTGTATACGGTCATGCGGCCGTAATCTCCCTTTACCAGGCGCACCGCCTTGCCCTCATACAGATCTATCGCGGGAAAGATTATCATAAACTGTCCTCTTATATCTCACAGAATGCTTTTAATATCGCAAGTCCGACGCTGCCGCTCTTTTCAGGGTGGAACTGGCAGCCGTATACGTTTTCCCTTTGTACTGCGGCGGTAAGCTCGCCGCCGTAATCCGTCACCGCCGTGATATATTCCTCCGGCGTATCCGCAAAATACGAGTGGACGAAATACACGCATTCGCCGCCCGGAGTGTCTTTAAAAATCGGCGAGCCGCCCCTGAGCTCCAGAGAGTTCCAGCCCATATGCGGTATCTTCAGTCCGGGCCGGATCCTTTCGCTTATCGGCCGC
Source organism: uncultured Lachnospiraceae bacterium (assembly GCA_946623295.1). Lineage (GTDB taxonomy): Bacteria > Bacillota > Clostridia > Lachnospirales > Lachnospiraceae > UBA3774. The sequence goes on from CAMOQY010000062.1 coordinate 4,627, forward strand.
ACATCGCCCGGTATCAGGTCCAGACCGGCATATTTACCGAACTCAAAACTCTGCGTAAAAAGCAGCTGCATTCCGAGGCATATCCCCAGCAGCGGCTTTCCGCTCTGCGCCTGACGGATGACCTCGTCCCACAGACCGCTCCTGCGCAGTCTTTCCGCCGCATCCGCAAAAGCTCCCACGCCGGGCAGCACGATGCGGTCAGCCGCGTCAAGTACCGCTATATCCGAGGTGACCTCAGCCGACTCGCCTATCGCCGCAAAGCTGCTGCGCAGCGAAAAAAGATTGCCTACGCCGTAATCTACTATCGCGACCATTACAGTATCCCTTTAGTGGAAGGCACCTTTCCGGCAGCGGAAGCATCCATTTCGACAGCCGTCTTCATGCTGCGGGCAAACGATTTGAACATCGCCTCGGCGATGTGATGCGAATTCTCGCCGTCCATCATCCAGATATGCAGAGTGCATGCCGCGCTGCGCACAAAAGCAGCAAAGAACTCCTGAACGAGCTCCGTATCAAAGCTGCCGATCTTTTCCGTAGGAAACGCGGCGTTAAAACGCAGGCAAGCCCTGCCCGAGAGATCCACCGCCGTAAGCACGAGCGCTTCGTCCATGGGCAGCGTTACCGTACCGTAGCGCGTAATTCCCTTTTTATCCCCGAGCGCAGCTGCAAAAGCCTGCCCCAGCGCTATTCCGATATCCTCCGTGCTGTGGTGATCATCCACGCAGGTGTCTCCGGCGCACTTTACCGTCAGGTCAAAGCAGCCATGCCCGGCAAAAAGCGTGAGCATATGATCCAGGAAACCCACTCCGGTGTCGATATCGCACTTGCCCGAGCCCTCCAGCGCGAGCGTCAGTCTGATATCGGTCTCCGCGGTCTTTCTGCTGATCTCTGCCTTTCTCATACCCTCTCCTTTCTGAGCGCCGTGATTTCTTCTATAAGGCGCTGCATCTGCTCGATCGAACCGATGGTGATACGCACGAAATTGCTGATGCGCGGCAGAGTAAAATGCCTGACCAGCACTCCGCGGCTTTTGAGCGCCAGATACAGCTCACCGCCCTCGATCCAGTCCGCCTGAGCGAATACAAAGTTTGAGCTCGAAGGCAGCACGTCAAAGCCGAGCTTCTTAAGCCTGTCGACCGTCCAGGCTCGGTTTTCCATGATGGTGCGGCAGTTATTCATAAAATAATCGTCGTTTTCGAGCGCCGCGACCCCCGCCGCCGCGCTGGCGCGGCTTATATTATAAGGATTCGTGGAATACTTGATGGTATTCAGATCTGCGATCAGCGCTTTGTTTCCGATGCCGAAGCCGATCCTGGCGCCGGCCATGGAGCGTGACTTGGAAAAGGTCTGTGCCACAAGGATGTTGTCGTACTTTTTTGTAAGCGGTATCGCGCTCTCTGTCCCGAAATCCACGTATGCTTCGTCCACGATGATCACGCTGTCGGGGTTTGATACGGCGATACGCTCGATATCGCTGACCAGCGGCGCGATGCCTGTGGGCGCGTTAGGATTTGCTATAGCTATATTCATGCCGATCCCGATATAATCTTCGGGGTCGAGAGTGAAATCTTCCTTCAGCGGGATCGTTTTATACGGAATACGGTTCAGCTGAGCGGCGACCGGATAAAAGCCGTAGGTGATATCGGCAAAGGCGATCGGATGCTTTTCATCACAGAAAGCCATGAACGCGAAGTTAAGTATCTCGTCGGAGCCGTTCGTCAGCAGGATCTCGTCCGGCGCGACCCCGTAACGCGCTGCCAGAGCGTCGGTCAGCGCCTTGCAGTCGGGATCGGGGTAGAGCTGATAGGATGCGGCTGCCGAGGCAGCGGCGTCGATCACGGCCTGGCACGGCGCAAACGGCGACTCGTTTGTGTTGAGCTTCACATATTTCATATCTCTTGGCTGCTCGCCCGGAGTGTATGGGGTCAGCCCGCTGTATTTTTCACTGAAAAACCTGCTCATTTTTCTTCCTCCAGCCTTATCACGGCGCTTCTTGCGTGCGCGGTCAATCCTTCCTTTTCGGCAAAATACTCCACGTCCCGCGCCACCTTTTCCAGCGCCTGCTTTGTATAATAAGTATACTGTGTTTTCTTCACAAAATCATCCACCGAAAGCGGATTCGAGAAACGCGCCGTGCCGAGCGTCGGCAGGGTATGGTTCGGACCGGCCATATAGTCGCCGAGCGCTTCAGGGCAATTCCGCCCCATAAATACACTGCCCGCGTGGCGTATCATATCCAGATACTTAAAGGGCTCGTCCACCATCAGTTCCAGGTGCTCGGGCGCGATCTCGTTGGCGATCTCTATGGCCGAGGTCAGCTCATCGGCTACTATGATCTTGCCGTTATTGTCGATGGAGGCTCTCGCGATCTCCTCGCGCGCAAGGAGCGGAAGCTGCCTCTCCAGCTCGTCCCTGACTGCCTCGGCAAAAGTCATATCGTCTGTGACCAGAACGGCGCTGGCCAGCTTGTCATGCTCGGCCTGGGAGAGGAGATCCGCTGCCGCATGGCGCGGGTCCGACTTTCCGTCCGCTACTATAAGTATCTCGCTCGGCCCCGCGATCATGTCGATGGCTACCTGACCGAAAACCTGCTTTTTTGCCTCAGCGACAAAAGCATTGCCCGGGCCTACGATCTTGTCCACACGCGGTATGCTCTCGGTGCCGTAGGCAAGCGCGGCCACAGCCTGCGCCCCGCCGACCTTGAATATCCGGTCAACGCCCGCGACACGCGCCGCGGCAAGAATGACAGGCGACACGTTTCCGTCCGGCCCCGGAGGAGTCACCATGACCAGCTCCTTGACTCCCGCGATCTTTGCGGGGATGGAATCCATCAGCACCGTCGAGGGATACGCCGCAGTGCCGCCCGGCACATAGAGCCCGACCCTCTCCATCGGGATGACCTTCTGTCCGAGGACGACCCCGTCGTCTTCTTCTAATACATAGCCGCTCTGAAGCTGTTTTTCGTGGTACCTGCGGATGTTCTCTGCGGCTTTGGTCAGGATCCTGATAAACTCCAGATCCACCGATGCCACCGCGCTGTCGATCTCCTGCCGGCTCACAGCCAGGCACTCCGGCCTGACGTGATCGAATTTTTCCGTATATTCGAGAAGCGCCTCATCACCGCACTCCCTGACCCGGGCGATGATGCCGCTGACTATCCCGGCCACGTCGGCTTTCGGACTGACCCTGGCAAAGATCTCGCTGTTTTTCACCTCGCCGTATTTCATTATCCTGATCATGAT
>CAMOQY010000063.1 GCA_946623295.1 uncultured Lachnospiraceae bacterium
CACGTAGCCCATGGGCAGACCCATGATGTGCGCCGTGATGGCCGCGTGGGCTATCCCGGCAGTGGAAGTGCCCATCAGCGCCTCGGCTTCAGGGTAGTTCTCGCGGATCAGCTGCGCCAGGCCGTTTTCTATATGCCCGCGCACCTCCGGCGCGGACAGAGTAAGCCTGTTGTCACAGTAGACCGGACTCTTGATGCCGCTTGCCCAGATGAACGGCTCCTCCGGACGGAAAAAGACTGCCTTTATCGCAAGAAGATCTGATGCGATCTGTTTTTTTAATTCCATATATGTTGTCCTCCGTTCTATTTTCTGTTATCGATCCGCAAACTCCGCCAGGCAGCGCTCGTAGGCGGCCACGGGATCGTCCGCGCCGGTGATCGGCCGGCCCACCACGATGTAGTCGCTGCCCAGTTCTTTTGCCCTTGCAGGCGTAGTCACGCGCTTCTGATCTCCCACCGCGCCGTCGGCAAAACGCACCCCCGGGGTAACGGTCAGAAAGTCCGCGCCGCAGCGCTCGTGCACCGCCGGGCTCTCAAGCGGAGAACAGACAACTCCGTCCAGACCGGCATTCTTTGCGTTTTCGGCATAATGCATCACCACTTCCTGCAGCGGTCTTTCGATCCAGAGGTCCTTTTCCATGGCCGTCTGGTCGGTAGAGGTAAGCATCGTAACAGCGATCAGGAGCGGCCTGCTGCCGTCCGGACGGGTAAGTCCCTCCAGCGCGGCTTCCATCATTGCCGTCGTGCCGCCTGCGTGCAGATTCACGATATCCACATCCAGGCCGGACAGCACCGCCATGGCCTTCTTTACCGTATTGGGGATATCGTGCAGCTTGAGATCCAAAAAGATCCTGTGACCGCGCGCCTTTATCTCGCGCACGATCTGCGGACCTGCCGAATAAAAGAGCTCCATTCCTATCTTTACAAAAGGCTTGCGTCCCTTGAAGCGATCCAGAAAAGCCAGCGTCTTTTCCGCGCTGTCAAAATCGCAGGCGATTATCACATCTTTTCCCATGTTTTCCTCCTTTATTCCGCCTCTGAAAAAGTGCGGTATCCGTATCGGCGATAGACCTCCGGCAGAGCCTCGATGATCTTTTTGCATGCGAAGGGATCGACCAGATTCGCCGTTCCCACCTCTACCGCTGCGGCACCGGCCAGCTGCATCTCAAGCACATCCTCCGCCGTAGAGACGCCGCCCAGACCAACCACCGGGATCCCTACTGCCCGGGCCACCTGATAGACCATCCGCACAGCCACCGGAAATACCGCCGGGCCGGACAGTCCGCCTGTCGTATTGGCAAGCAGCGGTTTTCCTGTCTTCAGATCCATGCGCATGCCCAGAAGCGTATTGATCAGGCTTAAGCCGTCCGCGCCCGCGTCCTCGCACGCTTTTGCGATAGCAACTATATCCGTGACGTTCGGCGTAAGCTTTACGATCAGCGGTTTTGTCACTGCTTTTCTGACAGCCGCCACGACCCCTGCCGCGGCCTTCGGATCAGTACCGAAGCTCATACCTCCGCCGTGTACGTTCGGGCAGGAAATGTTGAGTTCGATCCAGCCCACCTGCTCTTCCGCAGTAAGCAGCTCACAGGTCCTGACATACTCTTCCACCGAGAAGCCGCTCACGTTTGCCATTACCGGTTTGTGAAAGACCTCTTTCAGTTCGGGAAGCTCGTGCTTTATCACGTGATGAACGCCCGGGTTCTGCAGGCCGACCGCATTCAGCATTCCATCCGGGCATTCCGCGATACGCGGCGCCGGATTGCCGAAGCGCGGCTCCCAGGTAGTGCCTTTAAATGAAAATGTACCCAGGATATTGATATCATACAGCTTTGCGAACTCCATCCCGTAACCGAACGTGCCCGAAGCGGGGATCACCGGATTGTCGATGCGGATGCCGCAAAGATCCACACTCAGATCTGCCATAAGATCTCCTCCCTCCGAAGCACCGGTCCGTCAGTACAGATGCGTTTGTATCCCGTCACAGTCCTGCAGGAACAGCCCATGCAGGCGCCGAAGCCGCAGCCCATGCGCTCTTCAAACGAGAACTGCGCCGGACATGCCGTGGCGCGGTACACAGCCCGAAGCATCGGTTCCGGTCCGCAGGCAAAGATATAGCTTGCCTCAGCTGGCAGCGCATCGGTCACAAAGCCCTTAGTACCCGCGCTTCCGTCCATCGTGGCGATGCTCACTTCGCATCCCAGCGCCTCAAGGTCATCTTTAAGTATTATCTCACGCGCAGTATTAAAGCCAAGTACGGCTCTTACTTTTTTCCCCTGCGCGCGCAGGCATTTTGCCAGCAGAAGCAGAGGAGGCGTTCCGACACCGCCGCCGACGAGCAGCGGCGCATCTCCGGCCGATGAAATATCATAGCCGTTTCCGAGTCCGGTCAGTACATCAAGCGTCTGCCCGGCCCGCATGCGCGACATCTGCTCCGTGCCGTGGCCGACCACCTTGTATACCAGCCTCAGCTCTCCGTCCACGCAGTCGCACACGGAGATCGGCCGGCGCAGGAACAGGCCGTCCAGCCTGATATTTACGAACTGACCCGGCGCGGTGACCGCGGAAGTATCCCCGCACAGGCGCATGGAGTATACGTCCGGCGCGATCCGCTTATTTTCGGTTATGGTAAAAATACTCTGTTTCATACTTATGCGTCAATAGTGGAAATCGTCAGCGTCGTCTCCTCCAGTACGTCCAGCAGGACCTTTACGGTATCAAGCGAGGTGAATACCGTTACGTTATTCTCGGTCGCGAGCAGCCGTATGCGCGCCCCGTCCGTGCTCTTTGACAGGTTGCCGACCTCGCGCGTATTTATCACGTATGAGATATGCCCGCGGCGGATCGCCTCCGGGATCTCGTCGCTGCCGTCGCTGATCTTTTTATACGCGTGCGTACGGATACCGTGATCCTTGAAATACTGCGCCGTCCCGCTGGTAGCCTCGATATTGAAGCCGAGGTTGTAGAACCTGCGGATCAGCGGAAGCACCTCGGGCTTGTCCTGATCCGATACAGTCGCGAAGACCGTGCCGTAATTCAGGACCTTCACGCCGGCGGCCTGAAGCGCCTTGTACAGCGCGCGGTTGAGCTTGTCGTCATAACCGATGGCCTCTCCCGTGGATTTCATCTCCGGCGAGAGATAGGAGTCCAGTCCCTTTATCTTGTTGAATGAGAACACCGGCACCTTTACGTAGTAGCGTTTCTTTTCGTCCGGATATATGTCAAAAATGCCCTGCTCCTTAAGGCTCCTGCCCAGGATCACGTCCGTCGCGATGTCCGCCAGGCTGTATCCCGTAGCCTTTGACAGGAAAGGCACGGTACGCGATGAGCGCGGGTTGACCTCTATGATAAATACGTTGTCATCCGGGTCTACGATGAACTGGATATTGAACAGGCCCACGATGCCGATACCGAGTCCGAGCATCCTCGTATACTGCAGGATCACACCTTTTACCCTGTCGGAGATCGTAAAGGCGGGGTACACGCTGATCGAGTCGCCGGAATGGATGCCGGTACGCTCCACCAGTTCCATGATGCCGGCCACAAATACGTTCCGGCCGTCGCAGATCGCGTCTACCTCCACCTCGCGGCCCTGGATATAGTGATCCACGAGCACAGGCTTGTCCGCGTCTATCGCAAAGGCGTCCTGCAGATATTTACGCAGCTGAGTCTCATCCGCTACGATCTGCATGGCTCTTCCGCCCAGCACGAATGAAGGGCGCACGAGCACAGGGAAGCCGACCTCTTTTGCCGTCGCCACACCCTGCTCGATGGTCATTACCGCGCTGCCCCTCGGCTGAGGGATATTCAGATCCTTCAGGACCTTTTCAAAGCTGTCGCGGTTTTCCGCGCGCTCGATGGCCGCGCAGTCGGTACCGATGATGGTCACTCCGCGGTCCACCAGAGGCTGCGCCAGATTGATCGCGGTCTGACCGCCCAGGCTGGCGATAACGCCCTCAGGCTTTTCGTAGTCCAGGATCGCCATAACGTCTTCCGTCGTAAGCGGCTCAAAGTACAGCTTATCCGCCGTGGTATAGTCCGTGGAGACCGTTTCGGGGTTATTGTTGATGATGATCGCCTCGTAGCCTGCGCGCCTGATGGTCTGCACCGCGTGGACCGTGGAGTAATCGAATTCCACGCCCTGGCCTATGCGGATAGGGCCGGCACCAAGGACTACGATCTTTTTCTTTTCCGTCAGGCGGCTGTCGTTTTTTCCGCTGTAGCTGGAGTACAGGTAAGGGATGTACATTCCGGTATGAAGCGTATCCACCATCCGGAATACGGGCGTGATCCCTTTGCTCCTGCGGCGCTCGTAGACCTCCACCTCCGTAAGGCCCCAGAGCTGTGCGATGCAGGCGTCGGAGAAGCCCATCTTTTTTGCCGCCGCGAGCACCTTAAGGCTGTTGACGTTCGTCTTCAGTTCGTTTTCCATCCCCACGATCCTGGCCAGACTCTCCAGGAAGAGTTCGGTGATCATGGTGATGCGGTGAAGCTTTTCGACGGAATAGCCGCGCCGCAGCAGCTCCGTCACCGCAAAGATGCCGTCGGAGCGGAACTCCGAAAGGTATTGCTCGATCTCTTCGTCTTTCATCGCGTCGAATTTATCCATATGGAGGTGCCTTACGCCCGTCTCCAGGGAACGCACGCTTTTGAGCATGCACTCCTCCAGGTTGGAGCCGATGCCCATCACCTCTCCCGTTGCCTTCATCTGCGTACCAAGCGTATTGGGCGCCATCGGGAATTTATCAAACGGGAAGCGCGGGAACTTGGCCACGATATAGTCCAGGGACGGCTCGATGGCCGCGGTGCCTCCTGCCACGGGGATCTCCGAAAGGAGCATGCCCAGCGCGATCTTGGCCGTGACACGCGCGATCGGGTAGCCGCTCGCCTTTGAGGCAAGCGCCGAGGAGCGCGACACGCGCGGATTGACTTCGATCAGGAAATACTCGCTGGAGACGGGATCCAGGGCAAACTGTACGTTGCAGCCTCCCTCGATCTTCAGCTCCCTTATGATCTTTATGGCGGAGTCATTCAGCATCTTCAGGTCATGATCGTTAAGCGAGAGTATCGGCGCCACCACGATCGAATCGCCCGTGTGAACGCCGACCGGATCCACGTTTTCCATGCCGCAGATAGTGATCGCATTGTCCGCGGAGTCGCGCATAACCTCAAATTCGATCTCCTTATATCCCCTGACGCTCTTTTCCACGAGCACCTGATGCACGGGCGAGAGCGCAAAGGCGTTAGGCGCCATAAGCTCCATCTCTTCGACTGAATTTACGAAACCGCCGCCGGTCCCGCCCAGCGTAAAGGCGGGACGCAGCACCACCGGATAGCCGATGCGTTCCGCCGCGGTCATGGCCTCCTCCACGCTGTATGTGATCTCAGAGGGGATCACGGGCTCACCTATGGACTGACACATCTCCTTGAACAGCTCGCGGTCCTCCGCGCGCCTGATGGAGTCGCTCGGCGTACCAAGCAGCAGGGTGCCGCACTCCTTGAGCACTCCCTTTTCCTCCAGCTGGATCGCCAGGTTCAGACCTGTCTGTCCGCCTATTCCGGGAACGATCGCGTCAGGGCGCTCGTAGCGCAGGATCTTCGCTATATATTCCAGCGTCAAAGGCTCCATGTACACCTTATCCGCGATAGAGGTATCTGTCATTATGGTAGCTGGGTTAGAGTTGCACAGGATCACCTCGTAACCCTCTTCCTTGAGTGCCAGGCACGCCTGCGTGCCCGCGTAATCGAACTCAGCGGCCTGCCCGATCACGATGGGACCGCTGCCGATGATAAGTACCTTTTTGATGTCCGTCCGTTTTGCCATATTATCCTCCTCCGTTGATATTCCGCTTCCTAATTTCTAAGATATACCAGTTTTCCGCCGCAGACTGTCGCCAGGCAGCGTCCGGATACCCGCATCCCCTCAAAGGGAGTCGACCTGCCGAGGCTGAGGAAGTCCGCCGGATCTATCTCGTATTCCTCATTCAGATCCCATACCGTTAGATCATCCGGCCGCGCGGCGATGCCGAACCGCCTGCGCGGATTTGTGACCAGCAGCTCCAGGAGCCTCTCCATCGGGATCACGCCTGTCTTTACCAGCTTTGTGTAGGCCACCGGGAAAGCCGTCTCCAGACCGACGATGCCGAAAGCGCTTCCGGCCAGGCCGCGCGATTTTTCCTGCGCGCTGTGAGGCGCGTGATCCGTAGCCAGGATGTCTATGGTACCGTCACAAACTCCCTCGATCAGCGCCAGGCGGTCTGCCTCGCTGCGGATCGGAGGATTCATCTTGAAACGGCCGTCCTCCTGAAGATCGTTTTCATCAAGCACCAGATAATGCGGAGCGGTCTCGCAGGTGATGTCCACGCCGTCCGCCTTTGCCCTGCGTATCAGGTCGACGCTCTCACGGCAAGAGATATGGCACACATGGAATGCGCATCCGGTCTCTTTTGCCAGAGCGATATCGCGCTCGATCTCTCTCCATTCGCTTTCGCTGCAGATGCCGGCATAGCCGTGTTTCTTTGCATATATTCCATCGTGGATGCAGCCGCCGCGCAGCAGCGAATTGACCTCGCAGTGGGCTGCGATCAGTTTGCCCAGCGCTTTTGCGCGCCGCATGGCCTCACGCATCACGGCCTCATCCTGTACGCCGCGTCCGTCGTCCGAAAAGGCCGCCACATACGGAGCAAGGCCCTCCAGATCAGCTATGGTCACGCCTTTTTCGTCCGCAGTGATCGCTCCGTAGGGGTACACCGGCACCGCCGCGTCCCGGGCGATGATATCCAGCTGCGGACGCAGTTTTTCCGGGCAGTCCGGCACCGGATCCAGATTCGGCATGGTGCAGACCGCGGTATAGCCGCCGTGCGCAGCCGCGCGCGTTCCCGCCGCGATGGTCTCTTTATAAGAAAAACCCGGCTCACGCAGATGCGCATGCACCTCGCAGAAACCGGGAAAAACAGTATATCTGGAGGAGGAAACCCCCTCTGTCAGCTCTTTTGGAAGCAGTCCTTCCAGCAATTTTATATTGACGTCCGTCATCCTGACTCCTTTGCCTTTCTCTCCGCGCCTCACCGGGTACCGGGAAGCGCCGCGATCCTGACTGCCATAAAAAAACCCCGCTCAGACTTTAAGCGGGGAATTGCGCAAACATACAGGCAGTCCGCAGACTGCAGCAGGTAATCTTGCCGATCTCTCTGGGTCGCTTAAAGATTTCTCATATTTTATAACACGGCAGACAGCCGGCTGTCAATGGCGGAATTCAGATTTCGCTTTTTCCTTTACGGCCGCTTTCCTGTTCCTTATTTCAGTTTGTTGTAGTCTTCCTCAGACACGGCTTCCAGCCATTCCGCGCTGGTTTCTTCGCCGGCTACCTCAATGGCCAGATGAGAGAACCAGGAATCCGGAGCTGCGCCATGCCAGTGCTTTACATTTGCCGGAATGTTGATCACGGTACCGGGTGTCATCTCCACGGGCTCTTTACCCCATTCCTGGTAATAACCTCTGCCACCGACACAGATCAGCATCTGTCCGCCGCCGGTTTTCGCGTGATGGATATGCCAGTTGTTGCGGCAGCCCGGCTCAAAGGTCACGTTGAACACCGGCACCTGCT
>CAMOQY010000064.1 GCA_946623295.1 uncultured Lachnospiraceae bacterium
TACTCACCGCGGATGATCCTGAGAGCCTCTTCCTCCGATATGATCGGAATTCCCAGGGCCTTTGCGGTCTTGTTTTTCGTGGAATTTGACGCCGTATCGTTATTGATGAGATAAGTCGTCTTTGCGGAAACACTTCCCGCGGCTTTTCCCCCGAGGCTCTCGATCAGCTCCTGAAGCTCCTTGCGGTTTGAAAAATGCTCCAGCGAGCCCGTGATGACAAAAGTCATTCCGGTCAGGTCAGCTCCGGACTGTTTCTCCTCCTCTTCAAAGCTGATCTCGTCAAGGATCCGGTCAAGCATCCGCTGATTTGCCTCGTCGGCAAAATATTCACATATCGCATCAGCAAGCACATCACCGATCTGATCTATGGCAAGCAGCTCCTCTCTGACGGGATGGCGGAGCCTGTCTATATCGCTGTTATAGGCACGGCAGAGAAGTCTGGCATTCGCAGCTCCGATACCGCCTATCCCAAGCCCGTAAATAAGGCGTGCAGGCGTGGTCTTTCTTGCGGCATCGATAGCGGATATCAGCTTTGTGTACGACTTTTCCCCAAAACCTTCCATGTTGATTATCTCAAGCATGTGTCCCTCAAGACCAAAGATATCGGGAAGGTCCTTTAAAAACCCGCGTTCGATAAATTTAGACAGCGTCTCCTCGGAAAGCCCGTTGATATTCAGCGCATTGCGGCTGACAAAAAGGTCAAAGCTCTTGATCTTTTTCGCCGGACAGTCAGGATTGATGCAGTGAAGTGTTTTTACATCCAGCACCTGCCTGATCTCGGTCTTCCCGCCGCATACGGGGCACCGGTCCGGCGGCGCGGCGGGTCCGCTTTCAGTGAGATTTTCCGCGATCTGGGGGATTATCATATTGGCCTTGTAGACGGTTATGCGGTCTCCGATGCCGAGCTTTAGCGCCTCGACGATGCTTACGTTATGCACGCTCGCGCGGCTTACCGAGGTCCCCTCAAGCTCAACCGGATCAAAAACCGCTACAGGATTTATCAGACCTGTCCGGCTTGCGCTCCATTCGATCTCGCGCAGAACGCTTTCTCTGGTCTCGTCCGACCATTTAAAGGCGATCGAATCCCTCGGGAATTTCGCCGTGCGTCCGAGCGAGGCTCCGTAGGCGATGTCGTCGAGCGTAAGCACAAGTCCGTCAGACGGCAGGTCATTGTCGGCGATCCTCGAAGCGAAGCCCTCCACTGCGGAGCGGAGCGAGCCTGCATTAACTCTCTCAAAGTAAACTGCCTCAAAGCCCTGTCCTTCGAGCCAGCGAAGCTGCTTTTCCCTCGAGTTTTCAAAATCCACATCGGGAGCGGATACAAGTGTAAACGCATAAAAATGGACATTTCTTTCCGCCGTGATACGGCTGGAAAGCTGTCTGACAGAACCGGCGCAGAGATTTCTCGGATTCTTGTACCTGCCGGCCTCGTCTTCTATTTCATCATTGAGCTTGTTGAAATCGGAATATTTTATAACGGCCTCGCCGCGCAGGACAAGCTCGCCCTTGTACGCGATCGAAAGCGGAATGTTCTTAAATGTCCTGGCGTTTGCGGTGATGACTTCTCCTATCTCGCCGTTGCCTCTGGTCACGGCCTTGAAAAGCTCTCCGTCCCTGTATGTCAGAACTATAGTGAGACCGTCCATCTTCCAGGAAAGCAGCGCCTCCTGCCCTCCGAGCCAGCTGATCAGCTCGTCCACGCTCTTGGTCTTATCGAGTGAGAGCATCGGACTGGGATGCGCCTCCTTGGGAAGCTCAGAGAGCACCTCATAGCCAACCTTAGCCGTCGGACTGCCGGCAAGCCTGATACCGCTCTCTTTTTCCAAAGCAAGAAGCTCGTCATAGAGTCTGTCATACTCTATATTCGGCATGATCTCACGACTCTCCTGGTAATAAGCCCTTGATGCCTCGCTGAGTATTCTGACAAGCTCCTTCATGCGCTCTACGCGCCGATCCTGCTCCATGCTCTCATCCCCCGTCTTTTTTCAGATATGTCCGCAGCCCGTCCAGATCGCCCCTGGTAAAATAGGGTGCCCGTGACTCCGCGAAGATGTTGATCCGGATATTGTTTTCTTCATCGGGATTTATGTTGACGTGTATCTGATAGTTCTCATCCTCAGGATGCTCCGCGTCGGCATAAAAAACCGTATCGAGATTATAATGGAGCTCGCTGATTATGGAAAACGAACAGGTCCCCTCGCGGCTCATGCTTCCGGTTATATGGTAGATCTCCCCGTCCAGATATATATTGTCCGGACTGAGATTATCAGTCCTTTGTTTTTCTACGTAGACCTCGCCGTATACGATACGGCTGCCGTCGATCTCTACTGTTCTGAAGGTGTTTTCATCGTAAAGCATGTACCACTTGTCCTGAATGAAGTCCATGGCGTAGCTCTCGCCGTATTTGCCCTCATACGCTTCGCTCGCGGGCGCGGAGATCGCTCCGGTCTGACCGTTTTCCTCCTCATTGCCTGACAGCAGCAAGATCCCAAGCAGGATGGCAGCGATAATAAAAAAGCTTGCCGTCACGATACCGATCATTATCGCGGCTGCTTTTTTTCTGTTTCCGCGCGCGATCGTTTGAGGAACCTTTTGGGATTCCTCTTCGCTCTGCTGCGCGTGCTTTTCCTTTAGATGATTGCGGAAAAACAGAAAGCCGTCCCGCTCGTTTGATTCCCTGATCTGGCTCTCCCAGTCAAGAATATTTGCTGCCCGATCGAGCTTCATTTTGATCACTGCGGTTTCATTCCCGCCGACAGTAAACGTCAGCGGACAGCTCAGATCTACGGGTTCGGGAGCTTCCTCAAGGACAAAACCCTCGGTGCTCTCTCCGGCTGACTTTCGTCTTTTGAGCTCGCGGACATACGCTATCCGGCGCTCTTTTTCCGCCTGGGCCCGGGCCTGCTCGATGAGGGCGGCCATTTCTTCGGTTATGACCCTTTTGATCGTATACGTGCCTGCGGGGACCTCCAGAACGAACGGATCGACGTCTATCTCCTGTTCGGGCAGTGAAAAACCGGAAACGGACGACTCAATAGTGACGCGGGCTTTGCCCGCGACCTTTAAAGCGCCGTATGAATCGATCAGTATATAGGACATGTCGCTCCCGAAAAAAGTTTTGATTTATTTTACCACGCCGCAGCTGTAAAATTCAAGGCTGCGCTGCGATCTGCTCTGTCACTCTTCTGGAAGGTCTTGTCCCATTCCTGTACAAGCTTTATTCCTTCCTTCTTTATCATGATCCTTTTCCTCGCTTTACTTTACTTCTTTTGCCACGCAGCTTTTCCTTACATCTTCAGCTTCTGCTTCGCTAAGATATCTCCAGCATCCCGGAGCCAGGTCTCCGAGTTCGATATTCATCACGCGGATACGCGAAAGGCTTCTGACGGAATACCCAAGTGCCCTGCACATGCGTCTGATCTGGCGGTTCATTCCCTGCGTAAGCACGATATGGAATTCCTGAAGCCCGCTCTTTTTTACGCGGCAGGGCCTTGTCCTGCGGATGTTTCCGTCGATATCGATATCCACGCCGCCGCGCATCGCGATAAGAAAATCCTCCGTTACCGGACGGTTTACGCCGACTACGTACTCCTTCTCGTGTCGGTTGCTCCCGCCGGCGATCTCCTGCGCCAGGGCTCCGTTGTTTGTCATAAGGATCAGACCTGACGAATCCTTGTCGAGTCTTCCTATCGAAAAGACTCTTGTACCGGCGTTAACGAGTGAAGCAAGCGTCTTTTCGCCGGAAAAATGCGCCTCGGTGCATACTGCGCCAACCGGCTTGTTTACGGCGATCAGTATATCTCTTTCCTCGGGACGGATCTCTCTGTCATCCAGGGTGACGATATCGCTATCCTCCACCTTTACGCCAAGAGAGGCCGTCTGTCCGTTGACGCGGACGCGGCCCTCTTCTATGATCCGGTCTGCCGCCCTGCGGGAGCAGACCCCGCAGAGCGCCAGATAATGATTAAGTCTGTAAGACATGGATACCTCTTTACTTTTTGATCTCCTTGCGGATCTCCTTTGTACGGATCTCCTCGCTTATAGCAGAGATAAACTCGGCAAGCGTCTTGCTGCCCTCATCTCCCTCAAACCTCGAGCTGACGGAGACCGTACCGCTCTCCGCTTCCTTTTCGCCTACGATCAGCCAGTAAGGAAGTCTGTCCATACGGGCCTCGCGGATCTTGAAACCGAGCTTTTCGGAGCGCGCATCCACAGTGGATCTGATGCCGGCGGCGCGGAGCTGCCTGTCCACGCTGTCTGCGTACTCCTCGTACTTCTCGGAGATAGGCAGCACGCGTACCTGCTCGGGGCAGAGCCATGTCGGGAACTTGCCCTCATAGTGCTCGATGAGCCATGCCAGCGTACGCTCATAGCATCCCATGGACGTCCTGTGGATGATGTAAGGCAGGGCCTTGTTGCCGTTCTGATCGATGTAGTACAATCCGAACTTCTCGGCAATCGCGCAGTCGAGCTGGATCGTGATCATCGTATCCTCTTTGCCGTAGACGTTTTTGGCCTGGATATCGATCTTGGGACCGTAGAAAGCAGCCTCGCCCTCAGCCTCGACAAACTTGATATTGTTTTTGCGCATTACGTTGCGCAGATAATCCTGAGTGCTGTTCCAGTACTCCTCATCGCCGAGGTACTTGTCGCTGTTGTTCGGATCCCACTTGGACAGACGGTAGGTTACGTCATCCTGAAGGCCAAGCGTGGTCATGACGTAGTTTGCAAGCTCTACGCAGCGGGTCAGCTCCTCTTCGGCCTGATCGGGACGAAGGATGATGTGTCCTTCGGTGATCGTAAACTGGCGGACGCGGGTAAGTCCGTGCATCTCGCCGGAATCCTCGTTGCGGAAAAGCGTGGAAGTCTCGCTCATACGGTAAGGCAGATCCTTGTAGGAGTGCTGCTCGTTCATGTATACGCAGTACTGGAACGGGCAGGTCATCGGGCGGAGCGCCAGAGTCTCCTTGTCGTCCTTTTCCTCGTTCATGATGAACATGCCGTCATGATAGTGATCCCAGTGTCCGCTGACCTTAAAGAGATCCGACTTGGACATGAGCGGCGTACGGGTACGAACGTAGCCCCACTCGTTGTCCTCGAGATCCTCTATCCAGCGCTGCAGCGTCATGATCATGCGGGTGCCCTTGGGAGTAAAGAGCGGCAGTCCCTGACCGATCATATCCACTGTCGTAAAGAGTTTCATCTCGCGGCCGAGGCGGTTGTGATCGATGAGCTTGATCTTTTCAAGGCGCTCCAGGTACGCGTCCAGCTCGTCCTTTGTAGGGAAGACAGTGCCGTAGATGCGCTGCAGCATCTTGTTCTTCTCGTTGCCTCTCCAGTAGGCGCCCGATGACGAGATCAGCTTGAAATGCTTGATGTATCGGCTGTCGATGAGGTGAGGCCCGGCGCACAGATCCACAAAGTCCTCGCCCTGCCTGTAGAATGAGAGCTCGGCGTCCTCGGGAAGATCATTTATCAGCTCGACCTTGTACGGCTCGCCGCGGTCCTCCATGAGCTTGACCGCCTCCGCACGCGGCAGAGTGTACCGCTCAAAGCGGCGGCCTTCCTTAAGGATCTTTTTCATCTCCGCCTCTATGGCATCCAGATCTTCTCTGGAAAAAGGCTCGGCGTCAAAGTCATAATAGAAACCGGTGTCGATAGCCGGTCCGATGGCCAGCTTTACGTCCGGAAAAAGTCTTTTTACCGCCTCAGCCATGATATGGCTCGTGCTGTGGCGAAGCGTGTCTCTGCCCTTTTCATCCTCAAAGGAATATTCGACAACTTCACCGTTCTCATAGATCTTCATGGTTATATCTCCTTCTTAAATAATTCACTGTTTGTTTCGTGATATCTGTGTTCTCTCTTACGAAGCTGGTTCGCTGGCTTTCTGAATCAGGGCGCTCGGCTTCTAAAAAGCTTGAAAACGCAAAACTCGCTCCGCTCAAACAGTTGCGTTTTCTGCGCTTTTCTTTACGAAGCCTTCGCTGCTGATTCAACGAAAGCGCGAAAGGTTCGTAAGTGAGAACACAGATATCCCTAAAAATAACTTAATAAAAAAGTCCCCTGCAGAAAATCTGCAAGGGACGAGTAAACATACCCGCGGTTCCACCCCGCTTGCCGCCATAAGGGCAGCCGCTCATTTGAGACTGTAACGTAAGTCAACGGGCCGGATTGGGGCCGCTCGGAGGTGGTCTTCACTGAAGTCCTGGCAGGCGCATCCCAGCCGCGCGCCCTCTCTCTTGCCGGTATCATCAGCTACTCTTCTCGTCAACGCTTTCAATATGTTGGAGATTATAACACTCTTTTTAAAAAAGTCAAATCATTTCTGAGGATGACAGCATTCCTGCCGTCTCAGCAGGGGCGCGATAACAGACATTTTTACAACTTTCGCGGCGGGTATGCCGCCCGCGCCTCAGATCTCTATGAAGCCGGTGTCATCAGAATAATGGTAAAGTGAATCAGATAAATAGTCGGCATCTCCGACGATAGTTTCATTCACGTGGAGTATCGTCTGCTTTACAGCGTCAGGAGGTATGTCAAGCTTGTCTGAAAAAACTATTGCCTCGTGTATCGAAGAAGGAATCACGTAAAAGCCGTCTCCAAGCTTTTCTTTGATCATCTCTATACACTCATCGAAAAAGATAAACGAAAAGCCAAAGAATTTGTCGGATGACGTCAGGCACCACAGGCCGCTATCATCCTCCGGAATGCCGAGTATCTCCCCGAGCTTCATAAATACCGGAGGGTTGCCTGCAAGCATCGACCTGCGCGCTGTATCAAAAACCTCCCCGGGCTTTTTTCTCCATTTTTCAAGCAGAGGCCATCCGATACCGCGCGCATGATAATATGCGCTGTCCTCATTCGCTTTGCACCGCATATATACGAGCTGTGCCAGCTCCTCCGAGACCCTCAGATGAGGTACTCCGTCCACGAACGCCTTGTTTCTTTTATAATTGACCGTTTTAAGAAAAAGGTGATCCTTTACCATGCTCCACTCCGGCGCTGTCTCCGGAACAAAACCCTGCATTGAGCTTTCAATATTTACTGTCTGCTGCATTTCTTCCCTTCTGTCAGTCTGACGCTGCCGGATCTCCCCTTTCCCAGTCAAAGACAGGGATCAGTTCGATCGGTCCCTCATTTACAAATACACCGCCGGACAGCACGCCCTCGATATCCGTCTCAATAAAGCTGCCTTCTTTATCCGTGATAAGCGCTCCGGGTATCGGCTGTCCGTTTTCATCCCTTCCGGTGCAGATATAGTATCCCTCAAACAGACCTCTGTAGCTCTGCGGCACAGGGACCCCGGCAAGGGTGTTGTCGTGCGTATCTTCGGAGACAAACAAGTCTCCCCGGCCATACTCCGTCCACAGGATCCTCTCATTGTCTGCCGCTCTCCACGACGCGTAGAGAGTGATATCGCCTGACTCCGGATCTGAAAAAGGCACAGTCTCTCCTCCCTTATATACGGGCGCGTTTTCATCGCTCAGCGCCCATCCTGCAAACGCATAGCCCGCGCGTCTCGGCTCGCTCTCATATGGGAGAGTCTGTATGATATGACCCTCTCCAAAAGTCACCTTTTCACTATCTAT
>CAMOQY010000065.1 GCA_946623295.1 uncultured Lachnospiraceae bacterium
GGAGCTTTCTCGGGCAAGGATCCGACAAAGGTGGACCGCTCGGCGGCCTATGCGGCCAGATATGCCGCCAAAAACATGGTCGCAGCCGGACTTGCCGACCGCATGGAAATACAGCTTTCCTACGCCATCGGCGTGGCGAATCCCACCTCGATCCACATCGAGACCTACGGCACCGGCAGACTTTCAGAGGCCGAGCTGATAAACGTAGTGAGGGAAAATTTCGACCTGCGTCCCGCGGGCATCATCAAGATGCTGGACCTGCGCAGGCCCATCTATAAACAGACAGCTGCCTATGGACATTTCGGCAGAACTGACGTAGACTTTACTTGGGAGAGGACCGATAAGGCCGAAGCTCTCAGGAGGTATTTATGAGCATACTTGTGACCGGCGGCGCCGGATATATCGGAAGCCATACAGTTGTCGAGCTCCTCGAAAGGGGCTGCGATACCGTGATAGTAGATAATCTCTGCAATTCCAGCGCGAAGTCTCTGGAGAGAGTGGAGCAGATCACGGGCAGACGCCCCGTCTTTTACGAAAAGGACGTCAGGGACGAGGCCGCTCTGGACGAGATCTTTAAAAAAGAGAAGATCGAGGCCGTCATACATTTTGCAGGACTCAAGGCAGTCGGCGAGTCCGTGGCAAAGCCTCTGGAGTACTACAGAAATAATCTGGAAAGCACGCTTGCGCTGTGTTCCGCCATGCGCAGAAACGGCTGCAGGAACCTTATTTTCAGCTCCTCGGCTACTGTCTACGGCGACCCCGCCAGCGTCCCGATCGACGAGAGCTTTCCGCTCCATACGACGAATCCCTACGGCGCGACAAAGCTCATGATCGAAGATATCCTGCGCGATGTAGCTGCCGCCGATCCGCAGTGGCACATCATCCTGCTCAGATATTTCAATCCGGTCGGCGCCCACGAGAGCGGGCTTATAGGCGAGGATCCCAAGGGCATCCCCAACAACCTCACTCCCTATATCACCCAGGTCGCCATCGGAAAGCTGAAAGAGCTCTCGGTATTCGGCGACGACTATGACACCCCGGACGGTACCGGCGTGCGCGATTATATCCACGTAGTCGATCTGGCAAAGGGCCACGTGGCAGCTCTGGACCGTCTCAAGGTGATGGACGGAGGCGCCGAGGTCTACAATCTCGGAACGGGAGAGGGCTACAGCGTGCTCCAGGTGCTTCACGCCTTTGAAAAAGCTGTCGGCGCTCCTATAGCCTACCGCATCGCGCCGCGCCGCCCCGGCGATATCGCGCAGTGCTACGCTTCTACGGAAAAGGCCGAGAAGATCCTTCACTGGAAAGCGGAAAAGGGTATCGACGAGATGTGCCGCGACGCCTGGAACTGGCAGAAGAAGAATCCGAACGGATACGGGGACTGACGGGCGGGCATTGCGCTCCCTCCGCCGGATTTATAGCTTGAATTCCGCCGGTTTATGATGTAGAATATTCGCGAATTTGTTTTACAGAAAGGCTGTTTATCATGAGTCAGGAAAAAGTCAACAAATACAAGGAAAGTAAAGCCAACCGCAAGGCGGAGATCGAGTCCGCGCGCAAAAGAAAGACACGCAACAAGATCATCGCGCGCGTGGTAGCGGGAGTTCTCGTAGCCGGCCTGGCCGTAGCCCTTGTCATTACAGCAGTGAATATAGTCAAGGCCAATCAGGCTGCAAAGCCCAACTATGACGCCGAAGGGCTGGTCATCGACCAGTTCGTTCAGCCCTCCTCTGATATTACCGATCTCGTCAGTACCGATGGCGACGGCGAGGTCGTCGTAAATGACGACGGATCCGTCACTGTCACAGGCGGTGAGGGCGAGAGTGAGGCTGCTTCCGATGAGACTGCGACTGAGGAGCCGAGCTCCGAAGCCGCCGGAAACTAATCCTGCTGGAGAGATAGATGTATCAGTTTGACTTTGATAAACCCTCATGGGTCCATTTTATAGGTATCGGAGGCATCAGCATGAGCGGTCTCGCTCAGCTGCTGCATCGCAAAGGACACCGAGTTACAGGTTCTGATTCTTATAATACCCCTATGGTCAAGACTCTCAGGGCTGAGGGTATTGACGTTGCTTTCGGACAGAGAGCGGAAAATATAAAGGACGGAATGGAGCTGGTGGTTTATACCGCCGCTATCCATCCGGACAACCCGGAGCTTGCCGCAGCAGTCAGCTGCGGCATTCCTACGCTCACCCGGGCTGAATTTCTCGGCCAGGTGATGCGCGGATATCCGGTCTCCATAAATATTTCCGGTACTCACGGCAAGACGACCACTACTTCTATGGTGGCCCAGATGCTGCTGGACGCAAAGGCCGACCCCACCGTATTTGTGGGAGGCATGCTCGAGAGCATCGGGGGCAACTACCGCGTCGGAAGCTCCGGCAACTTCGTAGCCGAGGCCTGCGAGTATACCAACAGTTTTCTTTCTTCATATCCTACGATAGCCGTCATCCTCAATATCCGCGCCGAGCACCTGGATTTCTTCAAGGATATCGACGATATCCGTCATTCGTTCAGGCTCTTTGCCGAGCGTGTGCCTGAGGGAGGACTGACGATCATAGACAGCGGTATCGACGATTACCGCGAGATCGTGGACGGGCTTGCCTGCAGGGTAAAGACCGTCGGATTCAGGCCCGAGGATGATTATTTCGCCGACGAGATAGAGTTTGACGACTGCGCGAGACCTTCCTTTACGCTGCATGAAAAAGGCTGCGGGAGCGTGAGGGTCACGCTGGCAATTCCCGGCGAGCACAACATCAGCAACGCCATGGCCGCCATAGCCGCCTGCCGCGACGCGGGTGTGTCTATGGACAGTCTGGTCAGGACTCTGGCCGATTTCCACGGCGCGCACAGACGCTTTGAATACAAGGGCCGCCTCGGCGGGATCACGATCATCGACGATTACGCGCACCATCCCGACGAGATCGCCGCTACGCTCCGGGCTGCCAGAAAATACAAGGACGCGAGAGTTGTCTGCGTGTTTGAGCCGCATACCTATTCCCGGGTAAAGACTCTGATGAATGAATTTGTGGAGGCGCTTTCCCTTGCGGACGTGGTGGTGATGGCGGAGGTGTATTCCGACCGCGAGCCTGACAATCTGGGCGTCAGCTCCAAAGATATTTCCGACAGGCTGACCGAGATGGGGCATGAAGCATACTTCTTTAAAACTTTTGATGAAATTGAAAAATTTTTACTGGAAAAATGTGTTGACGGGGACCTGTTGATAACTATGGGGTCGAAAGATGTGTATCTTATAGGAGATCACCTGCTCGGGCGATAGTTATCCACATTATCCACAGGGTTATCGACGAAAAGTTATTCGCAGATGACCCTGTTTTTTTACCCCGTATCTGCGTCATTTTTGATGGTTATAAACATTATCGACAGTTTCCACAAGCACGCAGTGGCGCGGCTTGGCGGGCTTTTCAAATAAAATTGCATATGCTATAATCTCCCTGCTTTTGTTTTCGGGATATGATCTTTTGATCCTTCCCTGGGAAACGCTGATCGCATCACCGTTTCATATCGGTGTTTCTTGGCAGGAGGCAGTGGATAAATTGGTAGTGCTTAATCATCTGTGTTTGGGGCAGACACTTGTCCCGAACGCTTTTATTGACCGGTATCTGGCCGCGGCGGGCGGCGATGCCGTAAAGGTCTATATAATGCTTCTCCGGCAGTCGGAGAGCGGAGGGTCTACGCCGTCTGCTCTGGCCGATACGCTTGAGCTGACTGAAAAGGCGGTGCTTCGCGCGCTGGATTACTGGCAGCAGCAGGGACTTATTGAGCTCGAGAGGGACAACGGGGAGATCACCCGGATAACCCTGATCTCGCCCACGCCGGAGAGCCAGGGTGAAAAGGTTCCTGCCGGGCGCAGCCGCAGGGCTCCGGAAGCCGCGCAAAAGGCAAAAGGGACCTCGGGCGCAAAGACTCCGGCGGCAGTCAGGGTCGACGTGACGGATGAGCGGTTCCGCCAGCTGATATACGTGGCCGAGCAGTTTCTCGGCAGGACCGTCACTCAGACCGATACGAATTTTATCATCTGGCTTCTGGAGGATATGGGCTTTTCCGAGGAGCTTACGGAGTACCTTTTCGAGTACTGCGTGGACAAGGGCCATCGCAAGGTGAGCTATATGCGAGCGGTCGCCGTAGGCTGGAAAAACGCCGGCGTGAAGGACGTGGAGACAGCGCGGGCGCAGGCCGCAAGCTTTGATGAGAACGTAAAAAAGGCGTCAAAGACGTCGGGAAACAAGTTTCATAATTTCAACCAGAGAGATACTGATCTGGACGCCCTCCTCCTGCAGGAGCTGCGTTCAGACGGGAAGTAAGGATGCGGGACGGACCCGCAGGTGCGGAAATGCCGGTTAGCAGCGATCAATATAAAAAACTCATGTCTGTGCTGGAGGAGCGGCGCGCGGACGCGCTTCGCAGACAGGAGGAGGCCTTTGACGAAGTAGTAAAGAGGTCTCCGATCTTTGCCGAGATGGAAAGCGCTATCGCGGTCGATCATGCCGAGCGCGTAAAGGCGCTTCTGAGGGGCGATGAGATGCTTGAAGACAGGCTGCTCTCCCAGATCGAGGATCTGCGTGAACAGCAGCGCGTCATTCTCGCCGGACTCGGCTATGAAAAAGACTATCTCGAGGTCCACTATACCTGCCCGCTGTGCCATGACACCGGGTATAAGGACGGCCGCAAATGCCGCTGCCTGCGCGCGCTTGAGGCCGAGCTTCTCTACGATGCCTCCAATATCCGCGAGGTGCTCGAAAAGGAAAACTTCGGGACCTTTGATATGAAATGGTTCGACAGGACCAGGAGAGATCCGGCGACCGGCAGGACGCCGTACGAAAACATGACCGAAAACCACCGCAAGGCGCTGGATATGGCGACGGATTTTGTTCCCGGCAGGAAAAATCTGCTCTTTATGGGTGGCGCCGGCACGGGAAAGACTTTTCTGTCAAACTGCATCGCTGCCGAGGTGATCAGACAGGGCTTTTCCGTGATATATTATCCTGCCGCGACGCTTTTTGACAGACTCGCCGATTCCGCTTTCGGCAGGAGCGCCGATGAGAGAGAACAGATCTTTGGGTGCGATCTCCTGATCATCGACGACCTCGGGACAGAGGTAAACAACAGCTTCGTTAATTCGCAGCTGTTTCAGTGCATAAATGAGCGAAAGATGCGCAAGCGCTCGACGGTCATATCTACCAATCTGGATATGAATCAGCTGCGCGATACGTACAGTGAGAGAGTTTCATCAAGGCTGCTGGAAGGCTATGATATCTGCCGCTTTTTCAATCCCGATATAAGGATGCTGAAGCGTCAGCTTACGCCGGGAAGGTAGCTTTTACCCGTCAGGGACATTTATAACAGCCAGCGAGGAGGGCATTTTATGAGCAGAACACAACCAAGCGACGCGACTTATGCAAACACGATACCCTACGGCACTCTGGGTATCATCGCGCTGCCCGGATGCGAGGACATCGCCGAGAGAGTAGACGCCTATATAGCCATGTGGCGGTCTGAGAGGCAGAACGTCATTGATGGATATCACAAGGATTCGTACATGGTCGACATTTCTCTCCCGAGATTTGGTTCGGGAGAAGCAAAGGGTCTGATCCGGCAGTCCGTAAGAGGAGACGACCTGTACCTTCTCTGCGACGTTACAAATTACAGCGTGACCTATGATATGTACGGCAGGCAGGTGCCGCTTTCACCGGACGATCATTTCCAGAACATAAAGCGCATAGTCGCTGCGGCCGGCGCCAGAGCAAAGCGTATCACGGTCATCATGCCCTTCCTCTATGAAAGCCGCCAGCACAGGCGCACAGCCAGAGAATCCCTCGACTGCGCCATGGCGCTCCAGGAGCTCGTGGATATCGGCGTAAAAAATATCATTACGTTTGATGCTCACGACCCCAGAGTTTCAAACGCGATCCCCTACGATTCATTTGAGTCGATAAATCCGGTCTACCAGAATATAAAAGCTCTCCTCAAGACGGTGCCCGATCTCATGATCGACGCGGACCATATGATGGTCATCAGCCCGGACGAGGGCGCCATCGGACGCGCCATCGAGTACTCCAACTACCTGGGTCTGGACGTGGGAATGTTCTACAAGCGCCGCGATTACTCAAAGATCGTGGACGGCAAGAACCCCATAGTGGCGCACGAATTCCTTGGCTCCAGCGTGGAGGGCAAGGACGTGATCATCGTGGATGACATGATCGCCTCGGGCGATTCCATGATCGACGTCGCGCGCCAGCTCAAGAGCCGCAAGGCCGAGCGCATCTTTGTATTCGCCACCTTCGGTCTGTTTACAAAGGGAATGGAGCGCTTTGACAAAGCCGTCGAGGAAGGTCTTATCACCAGGATCTTCACGACGAACAGCATCTATCAGGCGCCGGAAGTATTAAAGCGCAAGTATTACACCAGCGTGGATATGAGCAAATTCCTCGCGCTCATCATCGATACGCTGAATCATGACTCGTCGATGGAGCCGCTGCTCTTCCCTCAGGAGAAGATCAAGTCAAGGCTTACGAAATACAGAGAAAAACAGGCAAAGAAACAGAAAGGATGAGTGGAAAAAGCATGGACAAACCATGTCTTGTCATTATGGCCGCCGGTATGGGATCCCGCTACGGCGGCATGAAGCAGGTGGACCCGGTCGATGAAGCCGGCCACATAATAATGGATTTTTCTATCTGGGACGCTCATGAAGCCGGCTTTGAAAAGGTCGTTTTCATCATCAAGCCCGAGATGGAGCAGATATTCAGAGAGACCGTCGGCGTAAGGGCCGCGCGCTATATGCAGACGGAGTACGCCTTCCAGGTCGTCGAGGACCTTCCGGAGGGCTACAGCGTGCCCGAGGGCAGGACGAAGCCGTGGGGCACGGCTCACGCGCTCCTTGCGGCGAGGGATGTCGTACACGGTCCCTTTGCCGTCATCAATGCCGACGATTACTACGGAAAACACGCCTTCAAGGGCCTGTTTGATTTCCTGAGCAGGATCGAAAGTGAAGACGATTACGGCTATGTCATGTCAGGATTTCATGTGATCAACACCCTGACGGAAAACGGAAGCGTCTCCCGCGGAGTCTGCGAAACCGACGAAAACGGGATGCTTACGAGCATAGTTGAGCGTACGCGCATCGAAAAGCGCGGCGGTCACCCGGCCTTTACGGTCGATGAAGGAAAATCATGGGTCTCTCTGGCCGATGATACGCTTGTCTCGATGAATCTGTGGGGCTTTAACCGCAACTATCTGGATGCCGCGTGGGAGATGTTCCCCGCCTTCCTTGATAAGGCTCTTGCGGAAAACCCCATGAAAGCGGAGTTTTTTGTACCCAGCGTTGTTTCCGCCATGCTTGAGCGCGGCGCCACGGTAAAGGTTCTTTCGACGCCGGACAAGTGGTACGGCGTTACCTATGCCGAAGATAAAAAGGCCGTCGTCGAGGCTATCGCGCGCATGGAGGCGGAGGGTCTCTATCCCCGCGAATTCTGAGTCCAGCTCCCCTGACCCGCGGGCAGTACATATACTTTTGGCGATACAGGAGTTCCCGCGAAGCGCTGCATATACCAT
>CAMOQY010000066.1 GCA_946623295.1 uncultured Lachnospiraceae bacterium
CTCAGCATCCACGGTTCCCGCGGCAACTCCCGCGCTCACGGAGACAGAGCCCGTGATCACGCCCTCCGAGGTGTCTCAGGTGAGCTTCTCGTCCTACTCCGATCCGTCGGGGTATTTCACGCTTGATCTTCCTCAGGGCTGGCAGGTCAAAACCGGTCTTAAACCTAACGGCGCGGTCGATCTGATCAGCTACGCCATCACCGTCTACGATCCCAGGGTCCCCGACCGCATGCTTTACTTTAACTTAAACACCTCAGGCATGGTAAAATCCCAGGAGGCGCACGACTGGCACGTGAATAACTACGGGCCTCAGTCGTTTTTCGCGCAGGGGCCCATCGTGACCGATTTTACGACGGAAGCCTATTTTGACGGGATGAGCGGCTGGTACGGCTACTCTGATTTTACACTCATGGAAAACCTCGGCCAGAGCGTGCTTGGCGGCGACATCATCTCGGCCAGAGCTGTCTCGGCTGCAACCGGAAATGAGATGGAAGGACTCTTTACAGTGACGCTCTCCGACGTTCCCATGATCGTTCAAAGAAATCTCTGGGATTACAGAGCGGGGACTTTGGACGTCGGCACGATGGCGGCCTACGACATCATCATGGAGACAGCTCCTACCGATGAATTCACCAGCTGGGCGCCGGTCCTTGACCGGATCCTGGGCTCGATCAATTTCACGCAGAGCTTTATGACTCAGCGTCAGCAGGCCTGGGCGCAGGTCAACAAGACCTCGCAGTACATCATGAGCGTAAACAGCGAGATAAGTGATATGATCATGGATACCTGGGAAAGCAGCAGCCGTACCTACGATGTCATTTCTCAGAAGGAGCATGACAATATTATGGGCTACGACCGCATATACGATACTGAGCGCGGCGAGTATTATCAGGCGGATTCGGGCTTCCTTGACGGCTATACGGGCAGCCGCTACGAGCTGGTCACGGATGACGCCGGCTTCCTCGCTCCCGTCTCCGGAGTGATCAACTGGAAATAGTTTTATATCCGATAAGGTCCTTTACGACCTCTCCGGCAATGATGAGTCCAACGACCGATGGGACAAAAGCGTTGCTCCCCGGCACCTGCCTGCGGCGGGTGCCTTTTTCTGCGGCTGTATCCGGGCTCTCCCCGGCCTGCGCGGAGGATGAAGCGCCGGCATCCGGCGTAAGGGGCGGCTCTTTTGAATAAACTACCTTGAGGGACTCCACGCCGCGTTTTTTCAGCTCCCTGCGCATCACGCGGGCCAGCGGACAGACAGAAGTCTTATAGACGTCGGCCACTTCAAAGGCAGTCGGGTCCATTTTGTTTCCCGCACCCATGCTGCTGATGAGCGGGACACCCGCGTTTTTCGCGCGGACGGCGAGCTCTATCTTTCCTGTGACCGTGTCTATCGCGTCGATGACGTAGTCATATTGCCCAAAATCGAATTCATCAGCCGTGGCGGGCGTAAAAAACGTCCTGTATGTTTTCACTTTGCAGCCGGGATTTATCTCCAGGACACGCTGCCTTGCGGCGTCTACCTTGTATTCGCCGATGTTTCCCGTAGTCGCGATGATCTGACGGTTAAGATTTGAGGGGCAGATCACGTCGCTGTCGATCAGATCGAGCGCTCCTACGCCGCTGCGGGCAAGCGCCTCCACAGCGTATCCGCCCACGCCTCCGACGCCGAATACCGCCACATGCGCACGGAGCAGGGCTTTCATGCCCTGCTCTCCTATCAAAAGCTGTGTCCTTGAAAACTGCTCCTGCATATCCTATCCCCTGTCAGGACACGATCCTATCTTTCGTGCACTCTCTTGCCCGAATTGGCCTCGAGATAATCTACAAGCTGCCCGGGATCCTCAAAAATACCGTAAAGTTTATCCGTGCCGTAGCGCAGAAAGCCCTGACGGTCGGCAGTTTTCATAACGAGCTGCATGGGATCGTAGTAGCCGTTTGTATTGTACAGCGCGACAGGCTTGTCGTACTGTCCGAGCTGTATCAGCGTCAGGACCTGGAAAAACTCGTCAAAGGTCCCGATCCCGCCGGGGGTCACGATAAACGCCTCGGCTGTGCTTTCCATGATATCCTTGCGCTCGCTGAGAGTGTATGTATAGATCGTCTCGTCAGCTTCCTCAAAGAGCTTTTCAATACCCTCTTCCTTGAAGAATCTGGGTATCACGCTGGTGACGTGTCCGCCGCCCTCGTGTACTCCGCGCGCGGCTGCGCCCATATTTCCGGAGCCTCCGCCGCCAAAGACGAGCCTGTGTCCCCGCCTGGCCATTTCACGTCCGAGCTCTTCCGTAGCCTTTATATAGCTTTCATCGATTTTGTCGCTTGCAGCGCCGTATACGCAGATAACCATATCGTTTCCTCCAATTCATCAGTACGGGCTTCGCGGCCCATCATCCCTTAGACGCTGATACTCCGCCGGGATCATTTCTCTTCTTCCAGCAGTCCGTTGTAAATATCGCGCCTGCTGCAGCCGCGGTCCGCAGCCATTTTTTTCATTGCTTCTTTTTTATCGAGTCCCTTGTCCAGATACTGCTGCAGGTGTTCGCTCAGGCTCAGCTCCTGCCAGAGACTCCGCGACTCCTCTGCAGTCTTTTTCGGATCCGCGCCCTCAACCACCAGCACGAACTCGCCTCTGGGAGGCTGCTCCGCGAACGCAGCCACGGCCTCCGAGAGCAGCATGAGCGGCGTTTCCTCATGTATTTTTGTAAGCTCGCGGCAGACACATATCCGGCGGTCGCCGAGCGTGTCGAGCAGCAACTCCAGCGTCTTTTTCAGGCGGTGCGGCGCCTCGTAAAGCACGATCGTACGCTGCTCGCCGCGGAGTCTTTCAAGCACTGACTTTCTCTCAGTGTTGTCCGCGGGCAGAAAACCTTCAAAGGCAAAGCTCCTCGACGGCAGTCCCGAGAGCGATATCGCGGTGATCACAGCCGAGGGCCCGGGCAGAGACGTGACTTTGATCCCTTCCTGCCTGCAGATGCCCACCAGCACCTCTCCCGGATCGGAGATAGCCGGTGTGCCCGCATCCGTGATAAGGGCGATATCAAGGCCTTCTTTCAGCTTTCCAACCAGTACCTCAGCCTTCTCGTATTTATTATGCTCGTGATAGCTTGTGACCGGCGCCGCGACCCCGTAATGGTCCAAAAGGATACGGCTGTGCCGGGTATCCTCGGCCGCGATCAGGTCGACCGACCGGAGCGTTTCGACCGCCCGGTACGTGATATCGGCAAGATTGCCGATCGGCGTAGCCACGAGATATAGGGTTCCTTTGTCTTTTCCGTTCATATGATCCGCAGGGTCTTTATCTTTCGTAAATATCCCGGATTTCTCCGGTGTAGCTGCCATCACTGTCATATATGACAAGAGGCGGCTCGCATTTCATCCAGGCGCCTCCGCTCCGGCTGCCCTCGATGAGGACCATTTTTGCCTCGGCGTCCGCCCTCGGATGCACAAGACGCATGCGCTTGGGCTCAAGATGATATTTATTCATTAACGAGAAGATCTCGGCCAGCCTGTGAGGCCTGTGTACCATATAGAATCTGCCGCCGCTCTTAAGACAGGCGGAAGCTTCTCTTATCACGTCCTCCAGGCTGCACATCAGCTCGTGCCTTGCTATCGCCTTTGAATCCTCCGGGTTTACCAATCCATGATCTTCATTCATATACGGCGGATTCACGGTGACCGCATCCCGGCTTCCGGCGCCGTAAAGCGCAGAGGCTTCCCTGAGATCTCCGCAGGTAACCGTGATGCTGCCTGAAAGAGAGTTCATCAGCACGCTTCGCCGCGCCATATCAGCCATATCGGGCTGGATCTCAAGCGCGTCATACACCGCTCCCGGATATCTGGCCGACATAAGTATCGGGATCACGCCAGTGCCTGTCCCGAGGTCCAGAACCTTTTCTCCCGGTCTGGCCTTCGCAAAAGCCGAAAGGAGCACGGCGTCCATGCCGAAGCAGAACTTACCCGGATCCTGAATGATACGGTATCCGTTTCTCTGCAGCTCGTCGATCCTTTCGCCGGGCTTTAAATCAATGCTCACCGGGTCTTTCACAGCTTACTGCCCGTTGTCCGAAGAGTTGGATTTTTTGTTGTTTCTGCGGCGGAAACCTCTGTGGCGGTGTTTCTCCTCGTGCTCGCCTTCAGTTCTGTCATGGCGGTTGTTTTCTCCGTTCTCCGCTTTTCCGTGGCGGCCGTTTTCTCCGCCTCCCGTTCTCTCGCGGCGGCTGCCGTCTCCGCTCTCCGCTTTCTCATGCCGGTCGCTTCTGTCCGCATCGGGCCTCTCGCGGCGGGAATTTCTTTTCGGACGCCTGCCTCCCTCGTGCTCTCCGTCTTCGGAACGTCCTTGTTCAGGGCCGGTCCCTGCCGGCTCACCGGCGGCGCCTGCGTTTTTCTGATTATCTCCCCTGCCGCGTCCTCTGCGGTCGCGTCTGTTTCTGCGTCTGCGTCCGGTCTCTTCCTCCTCGGAGGCGCTTTCCTGCTCGTCAGCCTCTTCCATGGCTTCAAGCTCGGCCAGCTCCGCGTCGGTGCCGTCTGTCGGCTCTGCCTCGGGCATAGCTCCGCCCCTGCGTCTGAACCTCAGATCGGCCGCATCGTATTCCCTGATCTCGGTCTCATCCTCGCTGAGCTCAACTCTCACCTTGACCTTCTGACGGAGGATGTTCAGCTCCGTGACCGTGCCTTTGAGGCCCTCAAACCTGTCTGTGACGCTCTCGCCGACTCTGGGCAACTGGCTGTTGAGGAATTCGTACGTATCCTCCTCGTACTTCAGGCAGCACATGAGCCTGCCGCAGACGCCGGATATCTTGGTGGGATTGAGCGAAAGATTCTGCTCCTTTGCCATTTTTATCGACACTGACACGAAATCGTTGAGGTATCCCGAGCAGCACAGGCATCTGCCGCAGCACCCGATCCCGCCGCGTATCATCGTCTCGTCCCTTACTCCGATCTGGCGAAGCTCTATCCTCGTCCTGAACATCGATGCAAGGTCCTTTACGAGCTCGCGGAAATCCACGCGGCCGTCGGCGGTAAAATAAAAGATGACCTTACTTCCGTCAAAGGTATACTCAGCCTCAACGAGCTTCATTTCCAGACCGCGCTCGCGTATCTTTTCCTTGCAGCGCCTGAAAGCGTCAGCTTCTTTTTCCTTGTAGGAAGCAGCGTTTGCGATATCCTCGTCAGTAGCCCTGCGTATGACCTCCTTGAGCGGAAGTACGAGCTCCTCGTCGTCTACCTCGCGGTTTCCGGCAACTACCCGTCCCATCTCGCGGCCTCTCGCAGTCTCGACTATGACCTGGTCGCCTCTCTCATATGTGCCTCCGGCAGGTCCGAAATAGTAAAGCCTGCCCGAACAGCGGAATTTAACTCCTATTACTTCTGACATATTTTCTCCTGTTCAAGGTGCAGTGAGCCTGCACATCCGTTTATTTCTGTATACGAAAAACCATATCGTTGAGCGCAAGGGTCTTGTTGACCGACATACCGATCCTCACCTGTGCCTCTCTGGCAGCGGCAGACATGGAAAGAAGGCGCGCGGTTCCGAGCTTTTCCAGCCTCCCGGCTCCGCCTCTTTCCGCGTTTATCAGCGCATCGCGGTATATTTTTTTTATTATATCAAAAATCTCGTCAAATGTCGCTTTCTCTGCCTCATTTATTTGTATCAGCTCGGACGCGAGCTTCATCCCGCCTGCGGGACCGGCAAAGGGGAGCTCCGATGCGATCTGCGAGATGCGCAGCGACACCTCTTCTGGCACGTCTCCCGTACCGTCTTTCTCTCCGAGCTTGAGTATCAGGCACCTGGAGCGCACCGTCTCAAGCAGAAGCTCCGCCGACCTGGAAAAAAGAATAAATATCGCGTATTGCGGCGGTTCCTCAAGAGTCTTGAGCAGGATGTTCTGGCCCTGCGTATTGACGAGATCCATTTCGATCGGATAGATCTTGTAAGGCTTGGCGTAGGGCTTGAGCATGACGTTGTCGCAGACCTGAAGCCTGAGCTCTTTTGCGGAGATAAGATTGGGCTTTTCATGCTCTATGCGTATTACGTCCGGATGATCCGTCGAACCCATGAGTTTTTTGATAAAACGCTCCGCTACGGCCCTGTCCTCGGCATCCGCTGCGCCGTCTATCAGGATGGAATTTGCCACCCTGCCGCTTTCGGCCATCGTATATAAATATTTTTCAAGTTCCTCGCGTGTCAAATCTTTCCTCTGAAAATGTGTTATCAAGCCTGGGTTTTTTCGAACCGATCCGATGCAGGGCCTTTTCCCGGCACCCGTCCCGCACTCTCACGGACTTTGGCGCTGTCTTTTCAGCCCTCCGCTCTGCAGCGGAAGATCGTCTCGCGGATCTCTGAGATACAAGCCTTCAGTTCCAGGTTGTCATAACGTCTGACGATCCCGGCTGCAGCCAGCTTTTCATCGGAAAAATCCTCGCTGTCCGTGAGAAAACGCCGGCACATCTCCGCATATTTCGGAACACCGTTCATCTCGCGTCTGATAGCCCTCATCAGCCTTTCGCCGTCCTCGACCTCTACATACAGCGGCACCAGAGCGTCCGCACCGTAGTAATCTCTCATGCGCAGATAGGATTCAAGCACGCCGACCATCAGATAGTCGCCGAGCGACAGATCGATCTGCCCGTCGTCTACCGTGGCATACGTCCAGGGTCCGAAGACAGTATCATACGTGCGCTTCTCTATGATGCGGCCTTCAGCATCAAGCTCCGCCAGTCTTTCCGGGGAAATAAAGAAATAATCCTTTCCGTCCGTTTCACCGGCGCGCATAGGCCTTGTGGAGTACATCACGACACCCCGGAGACCCAGCGAAGGATCGCCGATCAGCTCCTTGTATATGCTGTCCTTTCCGGACGCGCTTTTACCCATGATATAAAAGATCTTGCCCATTTTATAATCCACCAGACGTCCCGGGATCTGAGCGGATCCCGCAGGTCTTCCTGTTAAAAATTTTCCGTTTTCGTCTCCGGATCCGTGACGGCATTTTGTGATCATGAAAAAAACCAATAATCACAATCATTGTGAAAAACATCGTGGTTTTTCGCGATTTATCGACAAAACGCATTCATTTTGTAAAAATAAACTTTAGAAAATAAAAAGTTTTCCACAAAAACGAATATTTTTATCCACTTATCCACAGTGCGCTTTGTGATTTCTGTGAAAAAATATCATAAAGGATCCGGCGACAACTGTGTTTATCTACAAAAATGCCCCTTAATTATAAGGGGACACAGCAGAAATGGCAAATAGAATGTAATAAAAAATGCCCAGGGCCGGAATCGAACCAGCGACACGAGGATTTTCAGTCCTCTGCTCTACCAACTGAGCTACCTGGGCGTTTAAAGGATGAGTTGCGCCACAGAGAAGATGCGGCGTCGAAAGCTTGCTTTCGTAAGCAGCAGCTGATCTGCGGCCCGGCAGTCGAAAGACTGACGGTCATGAGCGAAGCACGAAGTGCGGAGCGAATGGGCACTCATCCTTTAAGAGGAGGATGCTCATTCGCGGCCCGGCAGTCGAAAGACTGACGGTCATGAGCGAAGCACGAAGTGCGGAGCG
>CAMOQY010000067.1 GCA_946623295.1 uncultured Lachnospiraceae bacterium
GTCATCGCAGTGCCAGGACTTGTAAAACGTCCCGGCAAGCTCTCCGCCGCAGGCCACACAGGCGCAGTTAAAAAGCTCTCCATCGCGCTCTGCGGGCACGCCGAATACGATCGCGGCGCTGATCTGCGCGCTCTCGCGCACGATCCTGTCAACGGCCTTTGCGGCAGCTGAAATCAGCGTGTCCTGAAAGAACAGGTCGCCGCAGGTATATCCCGTGACTGAAAGCTCGGGAAAGACGACCAGAGACGCGCCTTCACCGGCAGCCTGCGCGGCCGCCCTGATGATCTCGTCGGCGTTTTTCTCCGGATCCGCTATGCAGACCTTCGGACTGACACAAGCAATCTGTAACTTCATTTTATCACCCCGGATCAGGCGTTCTTTATGAAAGCCTTGTATCCCTTAACTGCCTCGTAGATATCCGCCTTGCTGGCGATCTCAAAGGGCGCGTGCATATTCAGCACGGCAATACCGGAATCGATGACCTCCATGCCGTAATTTGCAAGGATGTACGCGATCGTTCCGCCGCCGCCCTGGTCGACCTTGCCAAGCTCGGATATCTGCCAGGCTACGCCGTTTTCATCAAGTATATTGCGCAGCGCCGCAACGTATTCGGCCGGAGCGTCGTTTGATCCGGACTTGCCGCGGGCACCCGTATATTTATTAAAGCAGAGACCGCGTCCCAGATACGCCGCATTCTTTTTCTCAAAAGCGGACGCATAGGTGGGATCGTAGCCTGCGCTGACGTCGGATGAAAGCATGCGGGAATTCTGCATGGCTCTCTTTAACGTGAGCTCGCTGTAGCTTCCCGAGAGAGCGATCAGCTCGGCTACGCAGTTCTCGAAAAATCTGGAATGCATACCTGTAGCTCCCACGCTTCCGATCTCTTCCTTGTCGACGAGCAGACATACACCCGTCTTGTCGAGCTTGTCAGTCTCTATAAAGGCTTCAAGAGACGTATAGGCGCAGATACGGTCATCTTGACCGTAGCCCATGATCATGCTGCGGTCAAGGCCCATATCCCTTGCGGGACCCGCAGGAACCACCTCAAATTCGGCAGATATAAAATCCTCTTCGTCCATGCCGTATTTTTCCTTGAGGACGGCAAGGATGTTTTTCTTTACGAGCTCCTTCTCACCGTCTTTTCCCTTTACGGGACGGCTGCCGATCATGATATCAAGGTCCTCGCCCTCGATGACGACGGCGCCCTTCTTTTCCATCTGATCCTTGGCAAGGTGGATGAGCAGATCGGTAACGCCGACTACGGGATCGGAAGGATCCTCGCCGATGACGACGTTTCTCACACTTCCGTCCTTAAAGGCGACCGTGCCGTGAAGCGCCATGGGCAGAGTGACCCACTGATATTTCTTGACGCCGCCGTAATAATGCGTATCGAGCAGCACGAAGTCGGTATCCTCATAGAGAGGGTTGGGCTTCAGATCAAGCCTCGGCGAGTCGATATGGGCTCCGAGAATGTTCATTCCCTCCTCGAGAGGCTTTTTGCCGATATTAAAAAGAACGAGCGATTTGCCCATGATCTGAGCATAGATCTTGTCGCCCGCTTTCAGCTTTTTTCCGGCGGAAACAAACTGATCGAGAGGCTTGTAGCCTTTCTTCTCGGCCAGCTCTATCGACCTGCATACGCACTCGCGCTCTGTCTTGCAGTCGCTTATGAATTTCCTGTAGCGCTCCGCAAGCTGATCAACTGCCTTAAGCTCTTTGGCTCCGTAACCGAGCCACGCGTTTTTTCTTTCCATAAAAACCTCCTTAAAACAAAGCAAATAACAGCGTGCTCCGCTGCTATCGGGTGAAATAAAGTAATAAGGGATACACCTTACGGCGTATCCCTCTGAAAGTATTATGCTTTATGCTCTTGAAAGATACTCGCCTGTCCTGGTGTCGATCTTTACTACGTCACCTTCGTTTACAAAGAGAGGA
Organism: uncultured Lachnospiraceae bacterium; assembly: GCA_946623295.1. GTDB lineage: Bacteria > Bacillota > Clostridia > Lachnospirales > Lachnospiraceae > UBA3774. The sequence goes on from CAMOQY010000067.1 coordinate 1,936, forward strand.
ACGGCGATCTGAGCGCCTGTCTCGACCGTAGCGGGCTTGGTCGCGCCGGTAGCGGTGTTGCCCTTAAAACCGGGCTCGGTAGCGGTGATCGCAAGCTCGACGAAAAGCGGAGGCTCGACGGAAAAGACGTTGCCCTTGTGTGAGCAGATCTTGACGACTTCGTTTTCCTTTACGAACTTGAGGGAATCGCCGATCTGATCCGCGGTAAGCGAGATCTGCTCGAAGGTATCCTGATCCATAAAGTAATAAAGATCACCGTCGTTGTAGAGATACTGCATATTGACACGGTCAATGCGCGCCTCTTCAAACTTTTCGGTAGGACGGAAGGAGTTTTCGATAACGCCTCCGCTTATGATGTTTTTGAGCTTGGTGCGCACGAAAGCGGCGCCCTTGCCGGGCTTAACATGCTGGAACTCGATGATCTGCCAGATGCCGTTCTCATACTCGATGGTGATACCGTTTTTAAAATCTCCTGCTGTTACCATAAATGTTTCTCCTCATGTGTATTTACATCTGTTCCATTTTATAATACATCGCATTAACTTGCAAGCTGTTTTGCGGAAAAACAGGCGGCGGCGCATAGTTTTTGCCGCTCCGTATCATCCCTTGTACTCAAGTATGAGCATCGTTATATCGTCAAACTGCTCCGCGCTGCCCACAAAGCTGTCCACGTCGGCTCTGACGCCCTCAAGCGTGGCCCTGGCGCCGTCACCGCTGTGAGCGTTGAGATAGGTTTTAAGCCTGTCCTCGCCGTAGAGAGCGTTTTCCGGATCCGTCGCTTCCGTGACGCCGTCTGTATAGAGATACAGCTTATCTCCGGGAGCAAGCTCCAGCTCCTGTCTGCGGTATTTTACTCCATCCATTCCCGCAAGCACGAACGAAACCTTTGCCTTAAGATACTCGTAGCCGCTTCCGGCCCTGTAGAGCAGCGGCGGGTTGTGTCCGGCGCTGACAAAATCCACGTGTCCTGTGGATGTGTCCAGGATGCCTATCCAGACTGTGACAAACATACCTGCCTCATTCGTCTCGCAGAGTTTTTTATTGGCCTCGGTCATGACCTCATCGAGAGGAAGCCCTGATTCGGCAAGGTTTTTGATCATGGTTTTGGAGGTCATCATAAACATTGCCGCAGGAATACCCTTGCCGGATACGTCGGCGATAAGGAACACCAGACGTCCGTCCCGGAGCCTGTAGAAATCGTAGAAATCTCCTCCGACCTCTTTTGCCGTATCCATCGTGGCGTACAGGTCAAAGGACGGCTCGTCGGGGAAGATCGAGGGCAGCGCCGAATGCTGTATTGATTTGGCAAAGGCAAGCTCCTTGTCGATGCGTGATGCCGCCTCGGCTATATAGTGCTTTAACGTGTCTACGGTAGAATTTATATCGTCAGAGAGCGAAGCAAACTCTTCGCTTCCGCGTACATTGACGACCGTATCGAGATTTCCGTTGATGATCTTGCCGAGATCGTTGTTGACCGTCCTGATATTATCCACAACATGCCTTTTGATAAGCAGGTAGATGAGACAGAACATGGCCGCAAAGACCAGCACCTCCATAAATGAGTTCACATATACGGAAGCATCGCGCGTGGCAAAGACATCGGCCTCGGGGATCATCGCGAATACGTGATAGCCCTCGACATAATCATACAGGCAGATGCATTTTTCACCGTAGACAGCAGCCCTGTAGAGCTCTCCCGTTTTCGGCGCGTCCTGCACGGAAAGACCGGATACCGACAGACGGCTGCTTTTTCCGGTCAGCGCAGTGCTGATGATCCTTTCATTCTCATCGGCGATTATCATGTATCCGTCGGTGCTGATATGCCGGAAGGACGCAAGTCTGCTGACGCGCTTGCCTATATTCTCCCTGAAGTCCTCGTCACCGAGACCGATCTGTACAAAGCCTCCCCTGAGCATGGACATTCCGACGTATTTTCTGTAGATACTCTGATCGTACGATACCGGGCCGTATTCCTGAGAGTAGCGTTTTGTTCCGGTGGTAAGGACCATAAACTCGGCAGACTGCGAGCCGGAGTTCATATCAAAGCCGATGAAATCCGGCTCTGTGCTGTCCGTGATTATCCCGTTGCTGTCAACAATGTTTATCTCGCTTACCTCATATTCCGAGGCGAGCGATTCAAGGCTCCTGTCGATGCCTGATTCCTCGAATATCCTTATCTTGTCGCAGCGTTCAAAAAGATCCGTATCAAGGGAATCCGTGATCTCGTTTTTTATATCGCTGATATTCTCGCGGAGCAGCGTCTGCGCGTTGGTGACGGAAGTAGAGGTCTGAAGCAGATAGACAAAAACCGTCGTGATCAGATAAGCAAGCAGGACGCACAAAAGAAGCCTCGCCTGGATCTTGTTGGATATCCCCCTTGCTCTGTGCTCGCTGTGATGGATACCGCTGCTGATGATGGTGATGATCAGCAGAGAGGCCATTACGGCAAAGGAATTGACGAAGATCATGGGCAGGGCGCAGCGCTTTATCACGTCGTAAGCCTGGGCGGTGTCGTTCAGATGCGTAACGAAGACGAGCGAAAGGTGCACGACTTCCATTACCGCTCCTGTAGCGAAGCCGAGCCCCCAGGTAGGGCGTTTGTTGTCAAAAAGGAATTTACGCAGCGCCCCGGCGTAAAATCCCGCCAGGATAGTGGATATCGTACAGGCGAGCCGGGTATACTCTCCCGCTCCCCACATGACGGCAAACCAGCGCTCCACTCCGCCGATAAAACCGGCAATAATGCCGGAGGGCGCACCGAATATAAGTCCGGCGCACAGAGGCGCAGCATCGCGCACGTTTATGACTGCTCCGTCGATGAGCACGCCGAACTCGGTCCCGAATACAGACGCCCCGCCGAAGAAAAGACCTATAATGACCTGCATCGCGGCGTACGGGATCTTTTTTATAAAGCTGAGCCGGCGCAGCAGATAAAAGCCGACCGACAATCCGATGGGGACAAGACTGATGACCAGAAGCCTGACGTATACGGCCCAGTCTATTTTCAAATCCAAGCTAAAAAAATCCATAATCATCTCCGAGGCAGAACAAGCCTTTCAAATACTCTTTTTATCCGGATCTTTAATCTCTCGTGCCCGGGGTCAAGCGGCCTGCACAGATACACACGCAGTCCTGCGTTGTTTGCTCCGAGCACATCGGTAAAAAGCTGATCACCAAAGCAGGCAGTATTGCTCTTGTCCGTCCCAAGCAGCGCGAGAGCGTCCATAAAGCCTTTTTTGTGCGGCTTTGCTGCCTTGCACAGATATCTGCAGCCCATTCCGTCCGCAAAGCTCCTGACGCGGTCTATACCGTTGTTTGAGAGCACCAGACAGGAAAAACCCATTTGCGAAAGACTCCTGATCAGGCGACGGCTGCGCTCATCGGCAGGGGCATTGTCTCCCACAAGGGTATTGTCTATATCAAAGATCAGCCCCCTGAAGCCTTCGCCGTAAAGACGCTCAAAATCAAAGGTATAGACAGAGTCTATCATTTTATAGGGTCGCAGGGCTTTTATCATTTGCGGCCCTTCTTTGCAAGCTTTTCTATCTCTTTGAGGAAGGTATCCACGTCCTTGAATTCCTTGTATACGGAGGCAAAACGCACGTAAGCGACATCGTCGAGCTCTCTGAGAGCATCCATGACCATCTCTCCGACCCTGCTGCTCGGTATTTCCTTTTCATCAGATGAAAGGATCGTGCTCTCGAGATCGTCTATCATCTCGTTGATCTTTGCCACGGGTATCGGACGCTTGTGGCAGGCCCTGTAAATGCCTCCCTCGAGCTTTGAACGGTCATACGGCTCCCTGACGTCGTTCTTTTTAATGATCATGGTAGGAATGCTCTCTACCTTTTCATATGTGGTAAATCTTTTTCCGCACACCTCGCACTCGCGGCGGCGGCGGATAGCGTTGTTGTCGCTGGGTCTGGAATCAGTGACCTTTGTGTCTTCAGCTCCGCAAAAAGGACATTTCATGCCGGTACCTCCTTAGTTTCTGGCGAACTCAGAAAGTCTGAGCCCGGGGTTTCGCTCGAGAACCATGCCTACGCTCCAGCTGTTTATAAATAGCAGCAGCGGGCGGTCACGCAGATCCTTGATACGCTTCATATCAGATGTGCCGTTTATCTTTTCGATGTCTATATCCCTGTTTTCTATCCAGCGGATATGCTCATACGGCAGCTGTTCAAGCTTTACTTCGACGTTGTATTCACTGCGGAGGCGGTATGTGAGGACCTCAAACTGAAGCACGCCCACTACTCCCACGATGATCTCTTCCATACCTGTATTAAATTCCTGGAAGATCTGGATGGCGCCCTCCTGAGCTATCTGGCTGATGCCCTTGATAAACTGCTTGCGCTTCATCGTATCGATCTGGCGCACCCTCGCGAAATGCTCCGGCGCGAATGTCGGTATGCCCTCAAAGGCAAATTTCTCGCTGCCCGCGCATAGCGTATCGCCTATGGAAAAAATACCCGGATCAAAGACGCCTATGATATCACCGGCGTAGGCCTCGCTGACTATGGTACGCTCATCCGCCATCATCGAGGTGGACTGGTTGAGACGTATTTTCTTGCCGCCCTGGATATGGTTGACCTCCATCCCGGCCTCGTACTTGCCCGAGCAGATGCGCATAAAGGCTATCCTGTCGCGGTGCGCCTTGTTCATATTTGCCTGGATCTTGAAAACGAAGGCCGAAAAAGGCTCCTCTACGGGATCGATCATGCCGCGGTCGGACATGCGCGGAGCGGGAGTCTCGCTCATAGCGAGGAAATGACGCAGAAAGGTCTCTACGCCGAAATTGGTCAGCGCGGAGCCAAAAAATACGGGGCTCAGCTTTCCGGAGTGGACCAGATCCATATCGAGCTGCTCTCCGGCTCCGTCCAGAAGCTCGATATCGTCTCTGAGTCTTCCCATAAAATCAGCGCCGATCCTGCGCTCTGTCTCCGGATCTTCCGGATCGAGAGTATTGGTTGCGATCTCACGGGATCCCGCGCCCTCGGCGATAAATGTAGTGATCTTTTTAATATCTCTCTCGTATACGCCCTTAAAGCTCTTTCCCGAGCCTATAGGCCAATTTACGGGGCAGGTATCTATCCCGAGCACATCCTCGATGTCGCTCATAAGCTCAAACGGATCGCGGGCCTCGCGGTCAAGCTTGTTTATAAAAGTAAAAATAGGGATATGACGCATCATACAGACCTTAAAGAGCTTGATCGTCTGAGCCTCAACGCCCTTTGATGCATCGATGACCATGACTGCGCAGTCGGCGGCCATAAGCGTACGATAGGTGTCCTCCGAGAAATCCTGATGTCCCGGAGTATCGAGTATATTTATACAGAAGCCTTTATAGTTAAACTGGAGCACCGACGATGTGACCGATATACCGCGCTCTTTTTCTATCTCCATCCAGTCGGATACGGCGTGCCTTGCGCCTTTTCGGCCCTTTACGGTACCGGCGAGATTGATCGCGCCGCCGTACAGCAGAAACTTTTCC
>CAMOQY010000068.1 GCA_946623295.1 uncultured Lachnospiraceae bacterium
AGCGTATCCGGTTGGCGACCCAGGTGGGATCAGGACTGGTCGGCGTGGCATACATCCTTGACGAGCCGTCCATCGGCCTGCACCAGCGCGACAACGGCCGCCTGCTCAGCTCCCTCATGCATCTGAGGGACCTCGGCAATTCGGTCATAGTGGTCGAACACGACGAGGAGACCATGCGCGCGGCGGACTATATCGTGGACATCGGCCCCGGAGCCGGCGAGCACGGCGGACGGGTGATAGCTACGGGAACCGCCGAGGAGATAATGAAGGTCCCGGAGTCCGTCACGGGGCAGTATCTCTCAGGCGTAAAAAAGATCCCCGTGCCGGAGAAACGCCGCAAGCCGAAGGGATATATCACGGTAAAGGGAGCCTGCGAGCACAATCTGAAAAATATCAGCGTTAAGATACCTACAGGGGTGTTTACATGCGTCACCGGAGTCTCGGGTTCCGGAAAGAGCTCCCTGATCAACGAGATCCTGTACAAGACCGCCGCAAAGCGCCTGAATCGCGCCCGTACCATTCCGGGCAGGCACAAGAGCATCGAGGGCTTTGAACAGCTTGACAAGGTAATAAATATAGATCAGTCGCCCATCGGGCGCTCTCCCAGATCGAACCCGGCGACGTATACCGGAGTTTTTGACCTGATACGCGATCTGTTTGCAATGACGCCGGACGCCAAGGCCCGCGGCTACAGCAAGGGACGCTTCAGCTTCAACGTAAAGGGCGGCCGCTGCGAGTCGTGCTCCGGAGACGGTATCATAAAGATCGAGATGAACTTCCTGCCGGACGTATACGTCCCCTGCGAGGTCTGCGGCGGGAAGCGCTATAACAGGGAAACTCTCGAGGTAAAATACAAAGGCAGGAGCATCTACGACGTTTTGGATATGACGGTGGAAGAGGCCGTGGACTTCTTTAAACCGGTGCCATCCATCCGCGCCAAGATCGAAATGCTCGATTACGTCGGTCTGTCATACGTAAAGCTCGGCCAGCCGTCCACAACTCTTTCAGGCGGCGAAGCCCAGAGAGTAAAGCTTGCGACGGAGCTCTCGAGGCGCAGTACGGGCAGGACGCTCTATATCCTCGACGAGCCCACCACGGGGCTGCATTTTGAAGACGTCAACAAGCTCGTGCAGATACTTCACCGCCTCGCGGACGGAGGAAATACCGTGGTCGTGATCGAGCATAATCTCGACGTGATCAAAACCGCCGACTACATCATAGACCTCGGGCCCGAGGGAGGCGACGGCGGCGGAAAGATCGTGGCGACGGGGACTCCGGAGCAGGTGGCCGCGTGCGAGGATTCGTTCACCGGGCAGTATCTCAGGGATATGCTTTGATTTGACAATACAGCCCGTTAGATGTACAATAACGCTTTGCCCGTGCAGGCGGGAGGAAACCGTCTGTCTGCGCCGGACAGTTTCTCCTTTGCGGCGTGCCGGATGCCGGCTCCGCGGGGACCAAATCGATAGAGTACGGAGGTTTTTTATAGATGACGGAGCATAACAGACCGAGGAACGGCGCCGCCGGATCGCATCCGGTGAGAAGGCAGTCCGAGGAGGCAAAGGCTCAGGCAGTTGCAAAAAACAGAAAAAGACGCCACAAGAAATACGTTATACTGCTCGCGGTCGAGATCGCGGCGCTGCTTATCGTGTCACTGCTCGCGGTCGGATTCTTTTATATAAAGTCCAGGTATGACGTGATGACGGTGCAGGATCAGGATATCTCCTTTGAAAGGCACGATATCAAGACAAACGAAGGTATAGACGACAAGCTCGACGAGATAAACGAAAAGTACCAGCTCATCATGGCGTACGGCGTGGACGCCCGCAACAACACCGATCTGCTCAAGGACGCGAACGCGGATACGGATATCATCGTCTGCATCAACAAAGAGACAAAGCAGGTAAAGCTGGTGTCCGTGCTCAGAGATTCCTTCCTCTGCATGACAAACGGCAAGTACCGCAAGCTGACCGATATTTACGCGGGATACGGCGTGAAGGAATCGATCGAGACCATCAACAAAAATTTCGACCTTAATATAACCCAGTACGTCACGGTAAACTGGAAGGCTCTTGCCAAGGCCGTGGACATACTCGGCGGTATAGACGTTGAAGTCACCAACGCCGAGATCAGGCAGATCAATGAATACGGCAAAGAGGTATCAAAGGTCACAGGCTACAAGTACAGAGAGATGAGCTCCGGCTCGGGCGAGAGACATCTGACCGGTGAGCAGGCCGTCGCCTTTGCCCGTATCAGAAATGTTACCATCGACGGAGAGGGGCATGACATTGCGCGCGCCACAAGGCAGCGCAAAGTCATAAACGCCATGCTCGTCGCTGCAAAGGACGCCGGGATCTCAGAGCTCAACAATCTGCTCAGCGAGGTCCTGCCGATGGCGGCGACCAACATCTCTTTCTCGGAGGCGCTTTCGCTTGCGTCGGACGTGGGAAGCTACACGATCTCCGATCAGGCTACGTTCCCCTTTGACTACGTTGACCAGTCAAATCTGACCACGGCATACGTTTACTACAAGACGCTGGTGAGCAACGTGTCCGATCTGCACGCCCTGCTTTTCGGGGATGAGAATTACCAGCCCTCATCCACAGTGCAGAACATCAGCAGCTATATCGACCAGTACCGGAGAGATCATCCGTAATATTATTCCGCCGCGCCTGCGGCGGTTTTGGTATCAGCCAGATGCAGATCATAGCCCGCATAGAATCAGAGTTTTCAGGAAAGTTCGGAGTGCCGCGCCAGGCGGGGCTCGTGCCGGAACTGAGATCAAGGATCGTTTTCGAGCCTGAATTCAGAAACAGGGAAGCGCTGCGAGGACTGGAGGAATTTTCCCATATCTGGCTCATATGGCAGTTCTCGGAATTTGACGGAAAGGAATGGAGCCCTACGGTGCGTCCGCCGAGGCTCGGAGGAAACAAGCGGGTCGGCGTATTCGCGACGAGATCGCCGCACAGGCCGAATCCCATAGGACTTTCCTGCGTCGCTCTCGAGAGCATCGACTATGAGGCGCCGGAAGGGCCGTGCCTGATCGTGAGCGGAGCCGATCTTATGGACGGGACTCCCATATACGATATAAAGCCGTACATACCTTATGCGGACGCCCGTCCGGACGCGCGGAGCGGTTTTGCGGACGGTGCGGAGCAGACAAAGCTGACGCTGGAGTATGCCGGGGGTGTCCGGCAGGCGCTTGCGGACTATTTCGAAGCTGCGGAGCCCGGCTCGTCGGGGCGCAGGCTGTCCGCTCTCGAGGGAGTGCTGCTTCAGGATCCCAGACCCAGGTACCAGGATGATCCCCAAAGGATATACGGCATGGGCTTTTGCGGGATAGATGTGAGGTTTTCCGTTTCGGATAGTATAGTCATGATTACCGGCTTCGTACCGGACAGTCAGTAGGCGGCGACGCGCCGCATGTTTTCACAAGGAGGCTTGTATGAAGGAAATCCGCAGATCTGCAAGACTGGCAAATGTAAGCTACGCGGTCAGAGGACCGCTCGTAGCGGCGGCTGACGAGCTTATCGCACAGGGAGTCGACGTACTCAAGCTCAATATCGGCAACCCGGCCGCCTTTGGATACAGCACTTCGCATTCGGTCATCGAGGCTATGAGCCGCAGGCTGGACGGCGCGCAGGCTTACTCGCACTCGAGAGGACTGCCCGAGGCGCGCGAAGCGGCGCTCGGCTACTGCCGGTCAAAGGGCATAAAGGATATTACTGTTAATGACGTCTACATCGGAAACGGCGCCAGCGAGCTGATAGCTATCTGTCTTAACGCGCTGATGGCCGATGGCGACGAGATACTGATACCCTCGCCCGATTATCCGCTGTGGACTGCTTCGGCGAATTTTACCGGGGGAAAAGCCGTACACTACCGCTGCGACGAGTCCTCCGACTGGATGCCGGATCTGGCTGATATCGAGTCAAAGATCACCGACAGGACCCGCGCCATCACCATCATAAATCCCAACAATCCCACGGGAGCCCTCTACAGCGAGGACATGCTCCTGAGGATAGCGGATATCGCCCGCCGCCACGGTCTTATCGTATTTTGCGACGAGATCTACGACCGTCTGCTGATGCCGGGTGAAAAGCACACCTCCCTTGCCTCTCTCGTGGACGATCTGCTGGTCATCACCTTTAACGGGCTGTCAAAATCGCACCAGATCTGCGGCTTCCGCAGCGGCTGGATGTGCATCAGCGGAGACAGATCAGGCGCCGCGGACTATATAGCCGGCATCAACGTCCTGCTTTCGATGAGGCTCTGCCCCAACGTTCCCGCGCAGTTCGCGCTCATCGAGGCGCTGAAGGATCCCTTTGAATGCAAGCCGCAGTTTATGCCGGGCGGCAGGACCTATGAGCAGATCGTGACGACTGCCGAGACGATCAACTCCATCCCGGGTATGAGCGTAAAGCAGGCGAGGGGCGCTTTCTATATGTTCCCCAGGATCGACGCGAAGCGCTTTAATATAACCGACGACAACAAATTCTGCATGGATTTCCTGAAAGAAAAGCACGTGCTCGTCGTGGCCGGAACGGGCTTTAACTGGCCTGATCCCGACCATTTCAGAGTGGTCTGCCTGCCTGAGGTCGCTGTTCTCAAGGAAGCTATGGAGCGTCTGGGAGATTTCCTGCAGACATACAGGCAGTGAGCGGCGCAAAGTTGACACTTTACGCGCTTTAGTTTATAATACCATGTCGCGCCCGGGTGGGCATAAAGCAAGAAAAGGAGCTATGAAACTTATGGCCGAAAAGAAACTTTTAACAGCTGAGGGACTCAGAAAGCTGGAGGAAGAGCTGCAGGATCTCAAAGTCGTACAGCGCAAGGAGATCGCGCAGAAGATAAAGGAAGCACGCGAGCAGGGCGACCTCTCCGAAAACGCCGAGTACGATGCGGCAAAGGAGGAGCAGCGCCACATCGAGGCGAGGATCGAGGAGCTCGAGGCGATCATCAAAAACGCCGAGACCGTAACTGAAGAGGAGCTTGATACAAAAAAGATAAACCTCGGCAGCAAGGTCGTGCTCCGCGACAAGGACACCAACGAAGACGTCGAATATCTGATAGTCGGTTCCACTGAGGCCAACGCCCTGAAGGGAAAGATCTCAAATGAATCCCCCATCGGCGCCGCCATTATGGGACACAAAAAGAACGATGTTGTAAAAGTCACCACCCCCGCCGGTCTTATCACCTACAAGGTAATGAAGGTCGAGAGAGTGTGATCTCGTGGAAATGATGCGGGGACGGCCGGTGCCGTCCCTGTTTTATAAAAGCCCTCTTTGCGGGACGCAGCCGGATATCTGATCCGGACGCGGACGCAGGAGGAGATCAGCCGGAAAACCGGAGGATGCCGGCCCCAAGAGCCGGATGAGGAGCAAAATGCCAGAAAAAGATCAGACACAGGTTCAGGAACAGGATATCAACCAGCTTCGCAAGGTCCGCAGGGACAAGCTCGCCGAGCTTGTCGCAGCAGGCCGCGATCCTTTTGTCATAACAAAATATGACCAGACCCATCACTCCGATGAGGTCAAGGCGCTTTATGAAGCTCACGAGGCCGAGCTGCTCGCGGGCCGCGCTCCGGTAAATACCGAGGGAATGAGCGAAGAGGACGCCCGCGCGGCGGTTAAGGCCGATTATAATGAACGCCGCGAGATCATGGACGCCTCCCCGATCGAGGTGAGTATCGCCGGACGCATGATGTTCAAGCGCGTTATGGGCAAGGCTTCCTTCTGCAATATCCGCGATCTGAAGGGCACGATCCAGGTATACGTAGCCAGAGACGCGGTGGGAGAGCAGCCCTACGCGGATTTCAAGAAATCCGATATCGGCGATATCTACGGAGTGAAGGGATACGCTTTCCGCACGATGACCGGCGAGGTCTCCGTACACGCCTCCGAGCTGACGCTTTTGTCCAAGTCGCTTCAGCCGCTTCCGGAGAAATTCCACGGGCTGACAGATACCGATACCAGATACCGCCAGAGATACGTGGATCTGATCATGAACCCCGAGGTGAGGGATACTTTTGTAAAGCGCTCCCAGATCATCAGCGAGATCCGCAGCTTCCTTGCGGGGAGAGGCTTTATGGAGGTCGAGACGCCTACGCTCGTAGCCAATGCCGGCGGGGCGGCCGCCAGGCCTTTTGAGACCCATTACAACGCGCTTGACGAGGACGTAAAGCTGCGCATTTCGCTGGAGCTCTACCTGAAGAGGCTCATAGTCGGCGGACTGGAGAGGGTGTTCGAGATCGGCAGGGTCTACAGAAACGAGGGCGTGGATACGCGCCACAACCCGGAATTTACGCTCATGGAGCTCTATCAGGCATATACCGATTACAACGGCATGATGGAGCTGACCGAATCGATGTTCCGCCATCTGGCCGAAAAGGTCTGCGGCGGGCATATCGTTACGTATAACGGCGTCGAGATGGACTTCGGCAAGCCCTTTGAGCGCATGACCATGACGGATGCCGTGAAAAAGTACGCCGGCGTGGACTTTGACGCCATCGCGACCGATGAGGAGGCAAAAGCTCTGGCAAAGGAGCGCGGCCTGGAGTACGAGGAGCGCCACGGCAAGGGCGATATCCTGAATATCTTTTTCGAGGAATACTGCGAGGACAAGCTGATCCAGCCCACCTTTATCATGGATCACCCCATCGCCATCTCGCCTCTGACAAAGAGAAAGCCCGGAACCGCCGACAAGGTGGAACGTTTTGAGCTTTTCTGCAACGGGTGGGAGATGTGCAACGCCTACTCCGAGCTGAATGACCCCATCGACCAGCGCGAGCGCTTTGCGAAGCAGGATGCAAACGCGGCTGCCGGCGATGAGGAGGCCGAGCATACCGACGAGGATTTCCTCAACGCGCTTGAGATCGGCATGCCGCCTACGGGAGGCATCGGTTACGGTATCGACCGCCTGGTGATGCTGCTCACCGACAGCGCCGCCATCAGGGACGTGCTGCTGTTCCCCACACTCAAATCTTTATCGTAAGGAATGGCGTAAAATCAGCGGTTACAAGTAGGCAAGGTCAAGATTTACGACCAATTTACGACCAAATAAGAGAACACGTTAAAAGCACCTTCATAAGAAGGTGCTTTTTTTAGAAAATAACAATATCAGTTAATTCGGTAATTCGTGCTATGAGTTCATCGTTGATAGTTTTTATTTGTTCATATTTTCTTGCAAGTTCTTTTTGCTATAGGAACCTGAAAGGTTCTAAAACAAAGCAAATCGCATTGGAGCAGATGAAACTACTG
>CAMOQY010000069.1 GCA_946623295.1 uncultured Lachnospiraceae bacterium
GGACCCCAACAGCAGGCTCGACGCAGGCATGAAGCGCCGCGGCGAGTTCTGGTCGCTTGACGGGATCGACCTGACCATATACAAGGGAGAACGCATCGGGATCATCGGCGCGAACGGCGCGGGAAAGACCACGCTGCTGAAGCTTTTGTCGAGAGTCACCGCGCCGACGGAGGGAGAGATCGATCTTTACGGACGGGTCTCCCCCATGCTGGAGGTCGGGACAGGCTTTCACCGGGAGATGACGGGGCGCGAGAATATATACATGAACGGCTCGATCCTCGGCATGACAAAGGAAGAGATAGACGCGCGCATGGAGGATATCATCGATTTCTCCGAGGTGCGCGAATTTATCGATACTCCCGTAAAGCGCTATTCCAGCGGCATGTTCGTAAAGCTCGCCTTTTCGGTAGCGGCCCACCTTTCGTCGGAGATCATCATCATGGACGAGGTCCTTGCGGTGGGAGATATGGCTTTCCAGAACAAGTGCCTGGAGAGGATGCGCCGCGCCGCGGATGAGCAGGGACGCACGGTGCTCTACGTCAGCCATAATATGAATACGATCCGCAGGCTCTGCGAGCGCTGCATCGTGCTCGACCACGGGCGCATAGTATACGACGGTGACGTGGAAAAGGCCATCTCGGTCTACATGGACCAGAGTATAGGGGAAGATACCGTCGACATGGATTTCTCGCAGAAATCCCACGGGGGTCTTTTTGACGAGCGGATAGCCGTGATGGACAGACTGAGGCTCCTTGAGATGGGGGAGGACGGAGAGATAAAGGGCGTCCGCGCGACCCCGTCATACGGGAGCGGAGAGCAGCTCTATATGCTGCTTGATATGACGCTTACAAGACCGGTCTCACAGCTGTTGCTGCGGGTCACTCTCCGTACCGAAAGCGATACTGGTGTGGGTACGGCCTGGCTGCCGCTCGGTGATTTCGGCCCCGGCCAGAGTCAGGCTGTGGCGTGCTTCCCTCTGGAAAAGGTAGCCAAGGGCACGTTTTACGTCAGCCTCGGTCTTTGCGTGAACGACGAGCTCGGACGCAGCAGGGCGCTCGACCACGTCACGCGGGCCTTCAGGATAGAGGTTGAGGGCGTCCCCTCGTGGAATGAACAGGCCTACGGAAACATAAGATTTTAGTACCTTTTCAGCTTGACTTTTCAGCCTGCTTATGCTAATTTTTTACCATAATTTTACAGCGGATGACAGATCCGGGAGAGACCCGTCCGGCGGCAGCCGGAGAGGGAGCCGAAGGGGCATACTGCAAAAACTCTCAGGCAAAAGGACCGGACTTTGACGCAACCTGGAAAGCATTCATGCACCGACGAAGTAAGGCGGTACGCCGCCGAATCTTTCAGGTCAATGACAGGGCACGGGCAAAGATGCGGGAGCATCGTCCGCGCCCTGTATTAATATTCCGGCACATCGTCCGGGAGCTAAAAGGAGGAGCTATATGGAGCTGATGAAGACCCCTCTTTACGAGGAACATCTCAAGTGCGGAGGCCGTATGGTGGAATTCGGCGGATACTGCCTGCCGGTACAGTACGGGACGGGAGTTATAAAGGAGCACATGGCCGTGCGCACGGCCTGCGGCCTTTTTGACGTATCCCATATGGGCGAGATCACCTTCCGCGGACCGGACGCGCTCCGTAATCTCAACCACCTGCTGACAAACGACTATACCGTGATGGAGGACGGCCAGGCCCGCTACAGTCCCATGTGCTACGAGGACGGAGGGACGGTAGACGATCTGATCGTTTACAAAAAGGCCGACAACGATTATTTTGTCGTGGTCAACGCCTCGAATAAGGACAAGGATTTTGCCTGGATGAAAGAACACGTCTCGGGCGACGTCTCTGTCGAGGACGTTTCCGCGCAGTACGGCCAGGTCGCTCTGCAGGGACCGAAGGCCGAGGAGATACTTCGCAAGCTCACTTCCGAAGAAAACATCCCTGCCGGTTATTATACAGCTCTTTTTGACAGAGAAGTCGCCGGCGTCCGCTGCATCGTTTCCCGTACCGGATACACGGGCGAGGACGGTTTTGAGCTCTATATGCCAGCTGCCGATGCTCCCGTGCTCTGGCGCGCGCTGCTTGCGGCGGGTGAGGATGAAGGGCTGATCCCCTGCGGTCTGGGCTGCAGAGACACGCTCCGCCTGGAGGCGGCCATGCCGCTCTACGGGCATGAGCTTTCCGCAGACATTACACCTAAGGAAGCGGGACTTGGCTTTTTTGTAAAGCTCGACAAAGAGGACTTTATCGGAAAGGAAGCGCTTGTCGCAAAGGGCGCCCCTTCCAGAAAGAGAGTCGGTCTCAGGGTCACCGGCAGAGGCATCGCCAGAGAGCACCAGGAGGTAATGGCTGATGGCAGACTGGTCGGCATGACCACCTCCGGCACGCACTGCCCGTACGTGGGCGCGCCGATCGCAATGGCTATGATAGAGGCTGCCCTGGCTGTTCCCGGACAGAAGGTCGACGTCATGGTAAGAGGCAAGGCCGTAGAGGCCGAGGTAGTAAAGCTGCCTTTCTATAAGAGAGAAAAAAAGGGCTGAGCAGAGCCCGTAATGCTGTTTCATTTGATCCAGTCGATTTCAAATAAAACATTCAGGAGGCAAAAAAATGAATTTCCCCAATGATCTCAAGTACACTAAGACCCACGAGTGGGTAAAATTCGAGGACGAAAAGACCGCGTATGTCGGGATCTCCGATTATGCTCAGGACGCTCTGGGCGATCTGGTATTCGTCAATCTTCCCGAGGAGGGCGACGAGGTCGTCTCGGGCGAGGCTTTTGCCGATGTTGAGTCCGTAAAGGCCGTTTCTGACGTAAATTCTCCCGTCACCGGTACTGTGGCCGAGGTAAACGAGGAGCTTGCCGACGAACCTCAGAAGATGAATGAGGAGCCTTACGCGGCATGGTTCGTAAAGGTCACCGGTATCAGCGGATGCGATGAACTCATGGATGCCGCCGCATACGAAGAGTATGTAAAGACCTGCGAGTGATCACGGGAGAGTCTGTATGAACGGATATATACCCAATACATCTGACGAGCAGCGGGAAATGCTCAGGCAGTCAGGCTTTTCGAGCTTTGACGATCTCTACAGGGATGTCCCTGAAAGCGTCAGGCTCAAGGGTCTGCTTGATCTGCCTGAGGCCATGTCCGAGCTCGAGGTAAGGAGAGAGCTGGAGCGCCTTGCTTCGGAAAATACCGTGTATAAACACATTTTCCGCGGCGCCGGCGCGTACCGTCACTATATCCCCGCCATCGTGGATGAGGTGACGGGAAAAGAGGAATTCAGGACTGCCTATACGCCGTATCAGGCCGAGATCAGCCAGGGCGTGCTTCAGTCCATATTTGAGTATCAGACGGATATATGCGAGCTGACCGGGCTTGAAGCCGCGAATGCGAGCGTATACGACGGAGCGTGCGCTGCTGCCGAGGCCTGCGAGATGTGCAGGGACAGAAAGCGCAGCCGCGTGCTGGTGAGCTCGGCGGTGGATCCGAAGATCATCTCCGTCGTCCGTACCTACAGCTTCGGCAGGGATACCGAGGTGACGCTCATACCCGAAAAAGACGGTGCGACCGACCTGGAGGCTCTTAAGGAGGCCCTTTCCGAGGACGTGGCCTGCGTGCTCATGCAGCAGCCAAACTTCTACGGCAGTATCGAGGATATGCAGGCGGCCTGCACTCTTGCCCACGAGGCGGGAGCGAAGTTTGTCGCCAGCGTCAATCCTGTCTCGCTTGCAGTGCTTCAGTCTCCGGGCGAGTACGGCGCGGATGTAGCCGTGGGCGACGGTCAGCCGCTCGGCATTCCCCTTTCCTGGGGCGGACCGTACGTAGGCTTTATGGCAGCCAGCGAGAAGATGATGAGAAAGCTTCCCGGACGTATCGTCGGCCAGACGAAAGACTGCGACGGCAGGAGAGCATTTGTCCTGACTCTTCAGGCCAGAGAACAGCACATCCGCAGGGAAAAGGCATCGTCGAATATCTGCTCCAACGAGGCTCTGTGCGCCATGCGCACGGCGGTATATCTGGCCGCCATGGGTCCCGAGGGACTTAGGCAGGCTGCGCTTCAGAGCTCGTCAAAGGCTCACTATCTTCAGGAACAGCTCGAGGCAGCCGGCTTTAAAAAAGCATTTGAGGGACGCGAGTTTTTCCATGAGTTTGTCACCGAAAGCGACAGGAGCGCCGAGCTTCTCGCCGCCCTGAAGTCCGATGGCATACTCGGCGGCCTGCCTTTGGATGAACGCAGGATACTCTGGTGCGCGACCGAGATGAATACCCGCGATGAGATCGAAAAAGTCGCCGCTATCGCAAAGGAGGTGAGCCGCTCATGAAGCTTATCTTTGAAAGAAGCAGAGAGGGCAGAGGTACAGCTTATCTTCCCGCGTGCGACGTTCCGGAAAAGCTTCCGGCATGTCCGCTGAGGGAGAAGGCTCCGAGGCTCGCCGAGGTCCCCGAGACTGAGGTGGACCGCCACTACAGCGAGCTGGCTTCCCAGACCCACGGAGTAAACAAGGGCTTTTATCCGCTCGGCTCCTGTACCATGAAATACAACCCCGCGATAAATGAGTACGCCGCCTCGCTTCCCGGCTTTACGGATATCCATCCTCTTCAGGATGAGGATACGGTAAAGGGCGCTGCGGAGCTGGCAGAACGCCTCGAAAAATACCTGGCCGAGATCACCGGCATGGATGCGGTCACGCTTCAGCCGGCGGCCGGCGCGCACGGCGAGTTTACCGGGCTTTTGCTGATCAAGGCTTACCACAGATCCTGCGGCAATACGCAGCGCCGCAAGATCATTGTTCCCGATTCCGCTCACGGCACGAACCCCGCAAGCGCGGCGATGGCCGGCTTTGAAGTAGTCAGCATCGCCTCGGACGAACACGGCTGCGTGGATCTGGATGCGCTCCGGGCTGCCGTGGGCGAGGATACGGCCGGACTTATGCTGACCAATCCCAATACGGTCGGACTCTTTGACCCGAATATCCTCGAGATAACCAGCATCGTCCACGAGGCGGGCGGCCTGTGCTACTACGACGGCGCGAACCTCAACGCGGTCATGGGTATCGTAAGACCGGGCGATATGGGCTTTGACGTAGTGCACGTCAATCTTCACAAGACCTTCTCCACGCCTCACGGCGGCGGCGGCCCGGGCAGCGGTCCCGTGGGCTGCAGGCAGTTCCTCGCGCGGTTCCTTCCGCACACGGGGAGCGCGGAGAGCATAGGAGACGTCCGCTCGTTTATGGGCAATTTCCTGGTCGCGGTCAAGGCCTTCACGTACATCCTGAGCATCGGCGCGGAGGGAGTGCCGCTTGCGGCTTCCAACGCTGTGCTCAACGCAAACTATATGCGCGTCAAGCTTGCCGACATCTACCCCATGGCTTATGATACGGTCTGCATGCACGAATTTGTCATGAGTCTTGAAAAGCTTCACCACGAGTACGGCGTTTCGGCGCTCGACGTGGCCAAGGCAATGCTCGATCACGGTATCCATCCTCCGACGATGTATTTCCCGCTGATAGTGCATGAGGCTCTGATGGTGGAACCGACCGAGACAGAGACGAAGGAAACTCTCGACGAGGCTGTGGAGATACTTCGCGGCATATATGACGCGGCGGTCTCGGATCCTGCCTCCATGCATGAGATGCCTCTGAATACCTCCGTCAGGCGTCTGGATGAGGTGGGCGCTGCCAGAAATCCCGTTGTCAGATATCAGTTCTGACACGGAGGGAGCGGTGCGACGCCCGGCTCTCACGAAAGATTTTTAAGTATAAACTGCCGTACTTTGCGATAAGTACGGCAGTCTTTTTATATTTTCCTTTTATATATCGGAAAAATGATGTATAATATATGCGTTGAATTCTGTAAAAAAGTCTTCCCGGGCCCGAAGATGCCGGGATGACGGTGATAGATGCAGAGGAGGCTCCATGAAAGAAATCGATATCAAGGCAGTAAATGCAATAAGGATCCTGTCGGCGGATATGATCCAGCGCGCAAATTCCGGTCATCCCGGGCTTCCGCTCGGCGCTGCGCCAATGGGTTATGAGCTGTGGGCGCGGCATATGCTGCACAATCCTGCCGATCCTCAGTGGCCCAACCGCGACCGCTTTATTCTTTCGGGAGGGCACGGCTCGGCCATGCTCTACAGCCTTCTCCATCTTTTCGGATACGGACTGACGACCGAGGATCTGATGAATTTCAGGCAGTCAGGCTCGCGCACTCCGGGCCATCCCGAGTACGGTCATACCGTCGGGGTCGAGGCCACTACCGGGCCGCTCGGCGCCGGCATGGGAATGAGCGTGGGAATGGCTATTGCCGAGGCTCATCTTTCGTCTGTATTCAACAAGCCCGGTTTCCCGGTCTTTGATCATTATACCTTCGTGCTCGGCGGTGACGGCTGTCTGATGGAGGGCATTTCCTCCGAGGCTTTCTCGCTGGCAGGCACGCTGGGACTTTCAAAGCTCATAGTACTTTATGATTCAAACGGCATATCCATCGAGGGCAGCACCGACATCGCCTTTACCGAGGATGTGATGAAGAGGATGGAGGCTTTCGGCTTCCAGACCATAGATGTTCCCGACGGTAATGACCTGGCTGCGATCGGCTCCGCTATAGAGGAAGCCAAGGCCGATACGATGAGGCCTTCGTTTATCAGGGTGCATACGGTCATCGGCTGCGGCTGCCCTGAAAAGCAGGGCAAGGCCTCTGCCCACGGCGAGCCCCTCGGGGTTGAAAATGTCGCGGCGCTCAGGGAAAACCTCGGCTGGGAGAGCAGCGAGCCCTTCTTTGTACCCGAAGAGATCTATACTTACGTAAGGGGCTTTATGATCAGGGGCTCCGGCGCAGAGGATAAATGGAAAGAAATGATGGAGAGGTATTTCGAGACCTATCCTGCCATGAAGGACCTGTGGGATGAGTATTTTGTAAACGATCACTCCCAGAGCCTGCTTGCCGACAGCGAATTCTGGAGCGTAGACGACAAGCCGGTAGCTTCCCGCTCCGCGTCGGGCGCCATGATCGCAAAGCTGCGCGACAGGCTGCTTTCGCTCGTGGGAGGCTCGGCGGATCTGGCTCCGTCAAACAAGACCTATATGAAGGATGCCGGGGATTTCTCGAGGGAAAACTTCCTCGGACGCAATCTCCATTTCGGCGTCAGGGAGCTCGCGATGGGAGCGATAGGAAACGGCCTTGCGCTCTCCGGACTGCGGCCGTATCTGGGTACGTTCTTTGTCTT
>CAMOQY010000070.1 GCA_946623295.1 uncultured Lachnospiraceae bacterium
CCGTATCCCGATCAGATCAGGCCGAGTCTGCGCAGCGCCCTGTCTATTCCGCCGTCAAGCGGCCCCGATGTGACCAGATCGGCCGAATCCTTCACGCTCTCGGGCGCATCTTCCATCGCCACGGCGGTTCCCGCCGCCCTGAACATATCCAGATCGTTGTTCCCATCGCCAAAGACTACGCAATCTGCCGGATCGATGCCGAGAAACGAGCAGACCTCCAGCATACCGTCCGCTTTGCCAAAGCCCCTTGGCACCAGCTCCACGACGGTCTCGTTGTGACGGATGCAGCTATACTTTTCGCTCATGATCGCGAGCCATTTTTCACCTTCCGCCGGATCGTCCATATCCACCGAAAACTTGCCGCTCCGCCAGCGCATATAGTTGTCGGAGATCGTTTTGCGCCTGCTGCCGAGCTCTCTGATAAGCATCCGTCCGTACTTGTCGTCTGCAAACTGGTCATCGTCAAAGTACAGGCAGAATCTTCCCTCGAGGATGATCCTGACGCTGTGCTCCCTGGCGAGGGAAACAGCGCGGGCAAGCTCCGCCGGAGCGATCAGCCTGTCTCTCACCACCCGCTGTCCTACCTGCACGTAGGTGCCGCAGCCCGAGACAAAGCCGTCCCATCCCATCGAGAGCAGGCGGGGCTCACTGATAAAAGCCTGGCTGCGTCCCGAATTTATAAAGGCCAGATGCCCTCCGGCCCTGAGCTCTCTGACGGCGCGCACCGTATCGTCCGGGACCGTATGCTCCCAGTTGCGCAGCGTTCCGTCTATATCAAAAAATACAGCTTTTCTCTTCATAACGTCTTTCGTGCGGTATCTCGCTTTAGTCAATAGAATAATAACTGAAAAACAGACGGGCCGCAACCCGTCTGTTCTCAGCTTTGCTGTCAGCAGCTTCAAGTCTGTCAGTCAGCTGCATATATTGTCACACTTATAGATTCTTCGTCCTCATGATATGTTACGGTAATCTTATTTCCGTTAGCGTCATCTGCAGAAAAGTAACCGTCATGGGAGTACTCATCCACTGTAAACCCTTTCGTTCTGCAATCCTCGACGTATTTATCAAAGTAATCGCTGGAGCAGCCAAAAGCCTCAAACCAGAAAGAATCATCCCTGTCTGTCTCAACCCTGCAGACCTCTGTCTCAGGCTTCGAAATCAGATCTCCAAGTGAAGAATTCTTCGCCCAGCCGTATGCATCCTCCGTTTTATCCTCCAGCGAATAAGCTCCGGAACGGAAATCATAGTATTCGGTATATATCTTGCCATCCTTGACATAATTGATGGTCGCGATATCCGGATCTACCAGACCATAGTGTTCGAGACTTCTCATATAAAAGGATCCGGCATAATAATACAGATGCACCTTCCCGATCTTTTCGCCCGCCGGGATCAGCTTTTCCGCGGAAGCGTGCATTGAAATCTCCCGCTTCCTCAAGGCTTCGATATCGTCATCATCCATCTTGAACTTTTCCTTCACCTCGGAATAAAAAGCCTCTTTCTGCTCCTGGGTGATACCGGATTTTTCGACATAAGTCAAATCGAATCCGCAGATGGTATAGGACGAATTATTTGTGATCTGCATAAACAGATCTCTTTCTCCTCCGCTTATCTCTTCTCCGACGCTGTATTCTATCTGATCGATGCTTATATCACACGCCGAGCCAGTTTCCTCCGACGACGGCACCGTTTCCGCCTCCGAAGTCTTGTCCGCCGGCTGTCCTGCCGTATCATTTGGCAACGAGCCTCCAGACGTTTCTCCGTTTCCTCCGCAGGCAGTCAGAAAAGCCGCAAGCACGACTGCTCCAAAAAGAACCAAAAACTTTTTCATATAATTCCTCCTCTTTCAGCGACGCCGGTTTAAAATCCGGCGTCCCCGTTTACACAAATCACCGGGGCACCCGGTTAAATATATTTTCATATCCAGCTGCCGTACACTCGGACTGCTCACCTGATACTGACTGCTTCATTTACGAATTTTTCAAGAAGGCTGACCGCCTCGGGAGTGAGCGTCATGCTGATACTGCGGTTCTTTCTGTCCAGACCGAGCAGATGATCCACGCTGGTATGAAGCAGTCCGGAAAGAAGGATAAGATTCTGGATCGTAGGCACGCTTTCACTCGACTCCCATTTTGAGACCGCAGTCCGTGAAACGCCAACGAGCTCAGCAACCTTCTCCTGCGTGAGACCGCACCGAAGACGCGCCTGTTTTATTTTTCTTCCCAGATCGTCCATGCTAAAACCGTGATTCTTCATAATGAAGAGATAATAAAACAATTTGTCGTGTTTTAACATAAAGCAACAGTTACCTTACGTTACCGACAGTTTCGTTATATAAAAGATGATACACCTTCCGCAAAAAAATAAGTGTGCCGGCGGCACACTTTAGTTAAATCGAAACAGTATCATGCGATCAGGTTCTGAAGGGTATATAGAATAACCAGTGCAATTGAAGAAAAAATGAATACCTCCAGCAGCGCGGCAAAAAAACGCGGCCAACCTTTCTTGTCTGTGACCAGCGATATCACGTTCATATAGTCAAAGGCTATAAAAACGATCGCAAGAAGCGTGAGGAACACCCATATCTCGACAAAGAGCAGCTCGACCGAAAACTCTCTCAGAAAGAAGCTGAAATAGATAATAAACGCGTATCCGGCGGAAGCCGTGAGCATTTTGAGCGGGTGGAGGGTCCGGAAGCCCGGAGGGCGCTTTGGGTCCTCTCTGACGGGGCGTTTCAGCGCCTTGTCAAGATCAGTCACGGACTGATATCTGCGCTCGGGATCGACATGGGTGCAGCGCTCTATTACCGGGGCGAGACGTCCTGAGGCTTTTTCGTACAGCGGATGACGCCCGGTGATCATGACGTTCAGAAGTATGCCCATGGCGTAAATGTCAGATCTGGGATCGCTTCTGCCAAAGCCGAACTGTTCGGGCGAGGCGTAGCCCGGCGTCCCCATCATCACAGTGTCGCGGCCGTTTTCCGGCTTGACAAAATGCGAGGCGTCAAAATCGATGAGCCAGAGCCTGCCTCCGAGATCCCGCATGATGTTTTCGGGTTTGATGTCGCCGTGAACTATTCCGAGAGCGTGTACGCGCTCAAGTATCGCGCAGAGCTCTCTGCAGATCGACGCCGCTTCCTTTTCACTGATAGCGCGCCCTCTGATATACTCGGCGAGCGTTTCACCCTGTACACGATCCTCTTCGACTATCCATTCACTTCCGGACAGCCTGATCGAGCGTATCCTCGGAACGCCCTCTATCGGATGCTCCATGAGAGTACGCAGTACGTCGGTACGGATGTTTTCGGGATATCGTTTTGTTATAAGAGCACTGTTCAAAGCAGACCCCCGCCGCGTTTTTTCCTTATACGAGAATTATAATCAAAAATAAGCCCGGCGCAATGGGGCGCCGGAGCCGACCGGGCTACAGGAGCTGTTTGAGCACCGTGATGATACCTGAGACGAGTACTGCCCAGTATACGATCGTGCGCATCCGATCGGCCGGGATGTGGTCTCCTATCTTCAGGCCGAAGACTTTGCCTATGCCTATGCCGACCAGACCTGTCAGCGTGTACGGAAGCAGATCTATCGTATAATTGCCGTTCAGCACCCTGGTCAGGTTCATGATAAGCCCGCTGACGAGGAACAGAAACTGCAGATTGCCGAGGTACTCTTCACGGTCGTTGGTCACGGCCGAGTAATACAGCGCCATCAGCGGCCCTCCGATACCAAAGAGGCCCCCGCAGAGGCCGGAGATCACGCTGCATATCACTGCGGACACGATCCCTCCCGACAGCTTTATCCGATTTGAGAAAAAGATGAACCAGAGCGCGAGGATGACAAGGAATACGCCGAAGATGAGCGTAAGCAGCTCCAGATCGAGTTTTTTTGAAAGCATTACCGACGTGACCGCGAATATAGTGTAGATAGCAGTCGGCACCGCGACTTTGCGCAGATCTATACGGCTGCGGTATTTCCAGGTGATCAGGAACGTAAGCCCGAGTATTGCCGTGGAGGAGATACCGGGCGCCTTGATCAGATCAAAGAAATACGGCAGCACCAGCATGATGACAACGCCGGCGCCAAAGCCCGTTACCGACTGGATCATCCCGCCCAGCAGACTGATAAAAAAAACGACAACGTATTCCGTCATGTTGCTCCCTTCAGGCATACAGCGCAGGTGCAGCAGCACTTTGCGCAAAAAAAGAGCATGCCGATGATTCCGGCATGCCCGGTCAGATCAGAGCAGATCTACTTCTGCTTCGCCGCACAGCTTCCAGGTCTCATCCGGCCACACACTGGCCTGGACCTCTCCGATATGCGCTTTGCGCAGGAAAAACATACAGATGCGCGACTGTCCGATTCCGCCTCCGATGGTGTACGGCAGCTCGCCGTTTAGCAGCGCCCTCTGAAATTCCAGCTTGGCTCTTTCTTCACAGCCCGCGATCTTCAGCTGTCTGAGAAGCGATTCCTCGCTCACGCGGATTCCCATGGACGATATCTCAAAGGCGATGTCGAGCACGGGATAGTATACGACTATGTCTCCGTTCAGCTCCCAGTCGTCGTAATCGGGAGCGCGACCGTCGTGCGGCTCGCCGTTTGAGAGATCGCCGCCGATCTTTTCGATGAAGATGGCTCCGTATTCTCTCGCCGCCTGTGTCTCGCGTCCCTTGGGATCGAGCTCGGGATAACGGTCGAGCAGCTCCTGCGAGGTGATGAACGTGATCTCCTCGGGAAGGATGCATTTTACGTAATCATAGCGGTTTGCGATGTATTTTTCAGTGACTCGCAGTGCCTCGTAGACTTCTTTTACCGTACGGTGCAGCATGTCGCGGGTGCGGTCTTCTTTTGTGATGATCTTTTCCCAGTCCCACTGATCTACGTAAATGGAGTGGAGGTTGTCGGGGTCTTCGTCTCTGCGGATGGCATTCATATCCGTATAAAGGCCTTCTCCCACGGAAAAGCCGTAGCGTTTGAGCGCCATACGCTTCCATTTGGCGAGCGAGTGGACGACTTCCAAGGGCGCGTCATTCAGGCATTTTACCCCAAACGTGACCGGTCTTTCGACGCCGTTCAGGTTGTCGTTGAGACCTGATGCAGGGGTCACGAAGAGCGGTGCGGATACGCGCCGCAGATTGAGCTCGGTGAGCAGCTGCTTTTCAAAAAAATCCTTGACTCTCTTTACTGCTATCTCCGTCGCTTTTATATCGAGCGCCGAGTGATAGCCTTTTGGAATGAAGCTTTCCATGGTTCTCCTCCTTCTTCTTCTTCTGATTTTTGCCGTTGATGCTGATCTTCCTTTTATTTAAGCGCCGCGCGCATTTTTGCTTGCGGCTGCAAAAAACTCTTTTATCGCGCTGCGCGGCTGCAAAGCGCCTCTTGCACTGCTCGGCGCGGCTGCAAAGCGCCTCTTGCACTGCTCAGCGCGGCTGCCGGATCCTTCCCGCGACACGCTTGCGCTCGGTTCAAACGCAGCGGTGCTAAGCTCGTTCGTCGCGCTGCTTGAACTCGCCAAGCACCGGCGTTTTCACGACGGTCGCGGGATAAAATCCCTGCGCCGCGTCGATGTACTGAGCTGAAGCTTGATTTTTGTCCCGTAAAATCTTACAGATCGCAGTTATTGACTGTCCTCGGATAAGGCAGGACATCGCGGATATTGCCCATGCCGGTGAGGTACATCACGCAGCGTTCAAAGCCCAGGCCGAAACCGGAATGAGTGACTGAGCCGTATTTGCGCAGGTCGGTGTAGAACTCATACTCCTCGGGCTTCAGACCCAGTTCGACGATACGGGCCATGAGCTTGTCGTAGTCGTCCTCACGCTGGCTGCCGCCGATGATCTCTCCGATACCGGGAACCAGACAATCGGCAGCGGCTACGGTCTTGCCGTCCGGATTCTGCTTCATATAGAAAGCTTTGATCTCCTTGGGATAGTCGGTCACGAATACAGGCTTTCCGAAGAGCTTCTCAGTGAGGTATCTCTCATGTTCGGTCTGCAGATCGCAGCCCCAGCTGACCTTGTAATCAAATTCATCGTTGTGTTTTTCCAGCTCGGCTACCGCATCGGTATAGGTGATACGTGCAAAACTGTTCTCGAGGACATTATGCAGGCGGTCGAGCAGGCCGTTGTCGATAAAGGAGTTAAAGAACTCCATCTCCTCGGGGGCATGTGCGAGCACATAGCTGATCACATACTTGAGCATAGCTTCCGCGCAGTCCATGTCATCGGAAAGATCGGCGAAGGCCATCTCCGGCTCGATCATCCAGAACTCGGCTGCATGGCGGGTGGTATTCGAATTTTCCGCCCTGAAGGTAGGCCCGAAGGTGTAGACATTCTTAAAGGCCATAGCGAAGCCTTCGACGTTCAGCTGTCCGGACACGGTCATGTTCGTCTGCTTTCCGAAGAAATCCTTGCTGTAATCGACCTTGCCGTCCTTGGTGCGCGGCAGATTCTCGAGATCGAGCGTGGTGACCTGGAACATCTCTCCCGCTCCCTCGCAGTCGCTTCCGGTGATGATGGGCGTGTGCACGTATACGAAGTTCCTCTCCTGGAAGAACTGATGGATGGCATACGCGATCAGAGAACGCACGCGGAATACTGCCTCAAAGGTATTTGTCCTGGGGCGCAGGTGCGTGATCGTACGCAGATACTCGAAGCTGTGGCGCTTTTTCTGGAGCGGGAAATCCGGCGTGGACTCGCCCTCTACCACGACCTCGTCTGCCTGCAGCTCGAAGGGCTGCTTTGCCTGGGGAGTCATGACCAGCGTACCAGTGACTATGACCGCGGAGCCGACGTTAAGCTTTGATATTTCGGCAAAATTATTCAGAGCATCAGTATAGACGACCTGCAGCGGATTAAAGAAAGTTCCGTCATTTACTACGAGGAAGCCAACGCTCTTGGAATCGCGCTTGCTGCGGAGCCAGCCGCCGACGGTGACTTTTTTGTCGGCATACTTTTCCGTCTCCTTGAATAGAGATCTGATGTCTGTAAGTTTCATAATTCCCTCCGAGTCCTCCCGCTCTTTTTACGCGGGATCGTTCCGCCGCAGCGCTATTTTTTCTCAATGGATCCGCTCGACGGATAATAGGGAAATATATCACAAATACGACGAAACGGCAACCCTCACAGAGATAATAACCATACGTTTTCTCCATGCCGGCTGTTCCTTTCATGGAGTTAGGGTCTTTTTG
>CAMOQY010000071.1 GCA_946623295.1 uncultured Lachnospiraceae bacterium
CCTGAAACTGGCCGGGAGCAGGCTGCCCCTGAAACTGGCCGGGAGCAGGAGTCGGCTGAGGCTGAGGGGCCGGAGCAGGCGCAGGCTGCGGCGCTGCGATCGGTGAGCCGCATTTGGGACAGAATTTCGCGGGAGACGTTATTTCAGCTCCGCAGTTTGGACAGAACATCTTGTTTCCTCCTTCAGATCGATCAATAAATAAATATCACATTCCGTTTTGAAAAAGCGTTTTTTATCATGACTGTTTACGCCGCGATATCTTTTTTGAGATATTTTATATACGCGGCGGCGATGCCCGCGGCGGCAAATCCGCAGCCTATGGCGACCAGTGACCAGTCGAGGGTCCCGTTGGTTACTATGTCCGCGCCGCTGCAATATGCGAATGGCGTAATGTATTTCAGCGGCTCAGCGGCCTCGGCGATATTTGAGATCAGATTCATAAAATACATCAGGGCGGCGATGCCCAGACCGATGCCGAGGCTCCCTCTGCTGATGAAGGCCGAGATCCCGAAGCAGATACCGCACAATTCGATCTGAAGCAGAAGGTAAGAGAGGTGCATCAGGCCGACCTCCTTCCATGGGACCTCTTCGCCGACAGCAAGCATGGAGCCCGCGGAAACCAGCCAGATCATCAGATTCATTGCAAGGATCTGAATGATAAGAGCGGCGAGCTTTTCGGTAACGATGCGTGTACGGCTGACAGGATGCGTCAGCAGAAATTCAGCGGTCCGGCCTTTTTCTTCCTTGCTGAGCATGGCCGCTGCGATGAGCGAGGCAAAGAACGCTCCCCCGAGTCCCAATACGTTGCCGCACTCGATGGCATAATATCCGGTAAGAGTGCCGAAGCTGAGCCTGTCCATTCCGAAGGCTGCGGTAAATGAACCCATGGACGCGAACGTTTCGCTGATCGATTCCATTTCCTTTTTCATTTCGGGGAAAAGAAATATACAGATGGCCAGCAGAAGCGCTATCACACCTGTCCATATCAGGAGGGCCGTTTTCCCGCGGCGAAGTTCGTGGCGAAGGATCGTCATGGCTGTCAGTCCTCCTTTGTATAATAGTGCATGAATATCTCGTCCAGATCGGGATCGGAAATATTCAGGTCAGAGACGGAGCCGGCCGCGAGCCTGCAAAGGAGAGCGTCCATCGCGCCGTTGTAGAGGAAACCTGCGCCATCGCCGGACTCGTTGAGATCCCTGATGCCTTCAAGCCCCGTCAGATCGACGGTCCCGCGGAAGCTGATACGCTTTGCGCTGGTTTTGGAAAGCTCATCTACACGGCCGCACGCGATGACACGGCCGTCCCTGATGACGGCGGCACGCGTGCAGTTGCGCTGGATCTCGTGGAGGACGTGACTGGAGATGAACACCGTCACGCCGCGGCGGCTGCGCTCGGAGAGTATGTCAAAGAATTCCTTCTGGATGAGCGGATCGAGACCGCCTGTCGGTTCGTCCAGTATCAGAAGCTCAGGATCTGACTGCAGCGCGCAGACGATGCCGACCTTTTTGCGGTTGCCGAACGAGAGGTCGTCGATCCTGCGGGACGGATCAAGCTGAAGCCGTTCGCACAGGACAGCGGCCGCGTCAGAGCAGTCGGCGCTGCGCAGTCCGGCGGAGAATCTGAGGATATCCCTGACCTTCATGCCGGGATAGAACAGGGTCTCTGAAGGCAGATATCCCACACGGCGCAGGATCTCCTTTTTGTCGCGGAGTATGTTCATGCCCAGCACGCTTGCGCTGCCGGAGGTGGGCGAGAGCAGTCCGAGAAGCGTCCGGATCGTGGTGGATTTGCCGGCTCCGTTCGGACCGATGAAGCCGAAGCATTCGCCTTTTTCCACGGTAAGATCAAGTCCGTCGATACCGCGGGTCCTGCCGTAGTATTTCGTCAGTTTGTCTGTTTTTACAGCTTCCATCCGGTCGTCCTTTCCAGAAGGTCCTGTCACGCGCAGGTCATCCGCCTGCCGTATTTCTCTGAGTGAAGTATAACAGACCTTGCGGGCAAAATAAACAGTAAAAAGAGGCGGGAAGCGCGGGAAGACTTTTCTTGACAAATCATTGCCTGCATTTCATAATTAACGCTTAAGCAAGGCTTTCAGCCGCGGACGCGGGTCCGTCGTCCGGGCGGGAGATGCCCTGCGCCGTGCCGCGGGCGGCAGAAAAGGAGATAAAATGACAGAGAGATCCTTTTTGATCTTAGTGATAAACCCGGGTTCGACCTCCACAAAGGTGAGCCTGTTTTCAAATGAAAAGCTCGTATTTGAGAGGAGCCTGTTCCATGACGCGCCGGAGCTTCTGAAGTATCCGCACGTAAACGACCAGATGCCTTTCCGTGCGGGCGTGATACTGGACATGCTAAAGGCCGAGGGCGTAGCTCCGGAGGATATCGACGTCTTCGTCGGAAGAGGAGGCAGCGCGTATTCGCAGCCGGGCGGAGTAACGGTCATAGATGAGCGCCTGTACGAGGATACCGTAAAGGCTGTCGGGGGAAGCGAACACCCTGCAAAGCTCGGCGTCATGCTGGCGCGTGAGTTTGCGGTCCGCTTTCACAAGCAGGCGTACACGCTCGATCCGACAAATACGGACGAATACTGCGAGCTTGCCAGGCTCACGGGTATCAAGGGGCTGTACCGCGTCTCGCACTCGCATGTGCTGAACCAGAAGGCGGTAGCGCGTTTTCACGCCGCGTCCATGGGAAAACGCTACGAGGACTGTAATTTTATCGTGGCGCATATCGACGGCGGCATCACTGTCAGCGCGCATGAAAAGGGCCGGATGATCGACGGCAATATGGGCGCGGACGGAGAGGGTGCATTCACTCCGACCAGGATCGGAAGCGTACCCATCCTGCAGCTGCTCGATTACATAGAGGCGCATTCCACAGACGAGGTAAGGCTCATGTGCGCGCGTTCGGGCGGATTCGTGAGTCTGTTCGGAACGGCTGATTCCGACGCGATCCATGCAAAGGTCGAAGCGGGCGATCCGAAGGCTGTCCTGGTCTGGCAGACCATGATATATCAGATCGCCAAGATGATAGGAGAGATGGCAGCGGTCCTCTGCGGCAGGGTCGACGGTATCCTGCTGACCGGCGGGCTTATGCGTTTTGACGATATCCGCGCCGGGCTGGAAAAGCGCTGCGGATTTATCGCTCCTGTGAGCGTCTATCCCGGCGAGATGGAGCAGGAGGCGCTGGCGCTTCCGGTCCTTGCGGTCCTCCGGGGCGAGGGCGAGGCAGCTGTATACAGCGGAAAGCCTGTCTGGGACGGCTTTGAGGGAATGGATCTGTAAGTATTGTGCGTAGAGGCGGATCTCCGCAGGGGTATGAGATGACTTTTTTGGATAAAGCAAAGGCAAAAGCGCGCAGGCAGGTCAGAACGATAGTTTTTCCGGAAGGGGATGAGAAGCGGACCGTGGCCGCCGCCGCGATCCTCCGGCGCGAAGGTCTGGCGGATCCGATCCTGATCGGCAGCGGCGAGGCTGTCGCGCGCGCCGCAAAGGAGGCCGGCGTCAGCACGGACGGGATCACTGTCATCGATCCGGAAACGAGTCCGGAGACGTCCCGCTACGCGCAGGAACTCTTTGAGCTGAGAAAGGCAAAGGGCATGACGCCTCAGGAAGCTGACACGCTCTCCCGCGATCCCATGTACTTTGGCGTAATGATGGTCAGGCTCGGAGATGCGGACGGTCTGGTATCGGGAGCGGTGCACACGACCGGTCAGATGCTTCGCCCGGCTCTTCAGATCATCGGTCCAAAGCCCGGGGTCTCTGTCGTTTCGTCATGCTTTATGATGATCCTGCCCGATGAGTCGATAGGAGAAAACGGACTTCTGCTCTACTCGGACGGCGTCGTTAATCCCTGTCCGAGCGCTGAGCAGCTCGCCGAGATCGCTCTGACGAGCGCGGATACGGCGCGGGCAGTCTGCGGCATAGAAGAGCCGAGGGTCGCCCTTCTTTCCTTCTCTACAAAAAACAGTGCCAGTCATGAACTGGTTTCGAAGGTGCAGGAGGCTGCGGCGATCGCAAAAGAAAAAGCGCCGGAACTGAAACTCGACGGAGAGCTTCAGTTCGACGCTGCTATAGTGCCGGAGGTAGGTGCCGTAAAAGCACCCGGCAGCCCGGTCGCGGGCCGTGCCAATGTACTTATCTTCCCGGATCTCCAGTCCGGAAACATAGGCTATAAGATCACTCAGCGGCTGGGACACGCCCAGGCCTTCGCTATCCTGCAGGGTCTTGCGAAGCCATGCAACGATCTCTCGCGCGGCTGCAGTGTGGAAGACATAGTGAATACCGCGGTCATGACCGCCGCTCAGGTCACTGATACTGATATCCGATCCCGATAGCCTTCATATTCACGTCGAAGAGATCGGCGTGCTTCGCGCTGACTACCGTCCGGACGGCCTGTTCTATGCCGTCGTACGGCAGGAAGTCGCATTCTTTCATCATTTTTCCGACAATGATCATATTTGCGAGAGTGGCGATGCCGTTCTCGTGCGCCAGCTGCGTGGCGGGGATATAGATGACCCGCACGTCGGTGCGCTTTACTTTACGCCCGATCAGGGAGGAGTCGACAAAGATCGTGCCTCCTGATACGACTTCATCCTCGTATTTGTCGAGCGAGGGAAGATTCATCGCAACGAGCACGTCGGGGTGGTTTACGATCGGAGAGCCGATCGGATCGTCGGAGAGAACCACCGAACAGTTGGCAGTGCCTCCGCGCATCTCGGGTCCGTATGAGGGCAGCCAGCTCAGATGTCTGCCTTCAAGCATTCCCATGTTTGCCAGAAATTTGCCTGCGAACAGGATACCCTGTCCGCCGAAGCCTGCGATCAGGATCCCGGTAGTCATCTTTCGCCCGCCTCCTTTCCTTCGCTCTTGTCCTTGAAAATCCCGAGCGGATAATAAGGGATCATTTTCTCGTCGATCCACTTGAGCGCATTCTGCGGTGTCATTCCCCAGTTGGTGGGACAGGCGGAGATCACTTCTACAAGCGAGAAGCCCTTGCCTTCGATCTGGTTTTCAAACGCCTTCTGAATGATCTTCTTCGCGTTTTTGACGTTCTTCACGTTATTGACGGCCACGCGGGCGATGAACTCGGGACCGTCCAGAGCGGAGAGAAGCTCGGCGACCTTTACCGGATATCCCGCAGTCTTCACGTCGCGTCCGTAAGGGGACGTCTGCGTGATCTGCCCGGGGAGTGATGTCGGCGCCATCTGTCCGCCTGTCATACCGTAGATCGCGTTGTTGACGAAGATCACGGTGATATTTTCGTTGCGCGTCGCAGCGTGTACTGTCTCAGCCATGCCGATCGAGGCCAGGTCGCCGTCGCCCTGATAGGTAAAGACGATGTTCTCCGGGAGACTGCGCTTGATGCCCGTCGCGACGGCGGGAGCGCGTCCGTGGGCTGCCTCGACCATGTCGCAGGCAAAGTAATTATATGCCATGACGGCACAGCCGACGGGGGCGATTCCTATCGTCCTGCCCTCGATCCCGAGAGTGTCGATGGCCTCCGCCACGAGCCTGTGAATGATCCCGTGGGTGCAGCCGGGGCAGTAATGCAGCTCGGCATCTGTAAGGCTTTTGGGTTTTTCAAAGACGATCATTGATTGT
This sequence comes from uncultured Lachnospiraceae bacterium, assembly GCA_946623295.1. Lineage (GTDB taxonomy): Bacteria > Bacillota > Clostridia > Lachnospirales > Lachnospiraceae > UBA3774. The sequence continues at coordinate 5,604 of CAMOQY010000071.1, forward strand.
CACCTCCGTTCATCTTGCGGATCCCGGCGAGGACCTCGTCGGGGGACATGATCATGCCGCCGGCGCGGTTTACGAGCTCTACGGGTTTTCTGCAGCTGATCGCGAGCTTGATGTCATCGATCATCTGTCCCATGGAGAGCTCGACCGATACGAAGCCTTTGACGCGGTCTGCAGCTTCCTTAAGCGCCTGTGAGGGGAACGGCCAGAGCGTGATCGGACGGATCATGCCGACCTTCAGGCCTTCCGCACGCGCAGCGAGCACTGCGTTTTTGGAAACGCGCGCGGCGATACCGAAAGCCACTACGCAGATCTCCGCGTCGTCCATGAGGAAGCTCTCATAGCGGGCTTCCGTCTCCTGTATCCTGCGGTAACGCTCAAAGCGTTCGAAATTCTTGCGTTCCAGTTCATCCGGGACGAGATAGAGCGAATTTACTATGTGGTGCGGACGCTGCATCTTCGTGCCTGTGACCGCCCAGTCCTTTTCCGTGAATTCCACGTCCTTTTCCTCAGGCAGTTCCACGGGCTCCATCATCTGGCCGACCGTTCCGTCCGCAAGAAGCATTGCGGGCATCCGGTATTTTTCGGCCAGATCGAATGCCAGCCCGGTAAGCTGCGCCATCTCCTGGACAGACGAGGGAGCTACCACGATGAGATGGTAATCCCCGTGTCCGCCGCCCTTTGTCGCCTGAAAATAATCCGACTGCGACGGCTGTATACCGCCAAGTCCAGGGCCTCCGCGCTGCACGTTGACGATGAGGCACGGCAGATCGCTGCCCGCGATATAAGAGATCCCCTCCTGCTTCAGGGATATTCCCGGAGACGATGAGGAAGTCATGACGCGCCTGCCGGTCGCGGCCACGCCGTATACCATATTGATTGCGGCGATCTCGCTCTCGGCCTGCAGGAATACTCCGCCGATCTTCGGCATGCGCTTGGCCATATACGCGGCGAGCTCCGTCTGAGGCGTTATCGGATAGCCGAGATAATGCCTGCAGCCCGAGCGGATCGCAGCTTCGGCGATCGCTTCGTTGCCCTTCATCAGCACCTTGTTCCCCATGCTTTCACCTTACCTTTCTACAGTGATCACGCAGTCGGGGCACATGGTGGCACAGAAGGCGCAGGCGATGCATTTTTCCTGATCCGTCATTCTGGCGGGATTGTGTCCCTTTTTGTTGATCACATCTTTTGCAAGCTCAAGGATCCCCTTGGGGCAGGCCGATACACACAGCCCGCAGCCCTTACAGCGATCCGTATCAAAAGTTACTTTTGCCATTGTATTTCTCCTCTCGTATGCCCGCGCAGGCGCGGCGATCAGACAGGTCTTCTCTGCAGAGTCAGCGGGAACGGACCGGGGACATCCGGCTCAGGCAGGCGCATATCGTATGCCGTAAAGACAAGCGGAAGTCCCGAAAGCGCTGCAAGCTCCCGCGCCAGGGGTACGGTCGCTTCGATATCGGACGGCGCCGTTTCACCGCCGAGATTCGAGTCGTTTACGATCCCCGTACAGCGGATGCCAGCGGCAGTCTCTATCTC
>CAMOQY010000072.1 GCA_946623295.1 uncultured Lachnospiraceae bacterium
GATGCAGGCGCCGCATTTTGTACATTTGCCTAAATTTACCGTCCAGGTCTTTGCTGCGCGGTCCACGGTGATGGCTCCCGAAGGACATTTCTTTGCGCAGAGCGTGCAGTACACGCACAGGTCCTTATTGCACGAGATATTGCCCTTTGGATTGACCTTGTGGCAGACTCCGCGGACGATCAGATCCTCGGGATCGGTGGCTACCATATGGTAGTCCGCCGTCAGAGTGATCGCGCCTTCATCACAGAAATCCTGGCACATTCCGCAGAAAGTACAGGAGGTATGATCGAACTCATACGTGATATCCTGACCGTCCTCAGTGTCCTTATAGATACGGTTGATAGCGCCGGGCGAACAGACCTTGACACACATTCCGCAGTTTACGCACTTGTCGCCGTCATAGGCGATGCGTCCGCGGTAGCGCGGCTTTGCCTCCACCGGTACGTAAGGATACTTTACCGTGCTGGGCTTTGAAAAAAGATTGGTAAGAGCTACTTTAAGGAAAGGGATCATTTGTTCATCGCCTCCCTCTTCTCTTTCAGGATCTGCGCGGCCTTGTAAAGGCCCTCGATAATGGCTTCGGGCTTGGGCGTACAGCCGGCAATGGACACATCCACCTTGCAGTATTTGTCCAGAGGCGCCTCTACGGAATAGCTTCCCTTAAAGACGTTGCCCGACTTGGGGCAGGATCCGATCGAGACCACTACCTTTGGCTCGGGGACCTGCTCGAGGGTACGGATCAGACGGTCCTTTGACTGACTGGTGATGGGTCCCGATACCACGACGATATCGGCATGTCTGGGCGTGCCCGCCAGCTTGAAGCCGAAGCGCTCGGCATCGTATCTGGGGGTCAGCACCGCGACGAGCTCGATATCGCACCCGTTGCACGAGCCTGTATTGATATGATAGATCCAGGGCGATTTCGCGGTGGAAGCTGCTATGATTTTCTTGAACATGGCTGCCCTCCTTTAGAAACCGATCCATACAAGGATCAGGCTGATAAGCGCAAGTCCCGTGACAGCTGTCCAGTAGAATTTGAACAGATGCTCGATCTTGAGTCTCGCGGTGGCCGCATGGATCGTGGTCATACTCACTACGGTGATCACTGCGCTGATCGCCACATGAATGAGGGCACGCAGGATGTGATCGACTATGGCTATACCCCAGAGAGTGATACCGGTATGGATACCGCTCGTAATGCCGCCGAGGAACAGCGCGGTAAAGAGCGAGGTCATGACCAGCATCTTCACGGCCGTATTCAGCTTGAACAGACCGAGCGGAGCGCCCGAATACTCGATCAGCGGCCCTTCGCATATCTCCGTTTCAGCCTCTGCCACGTCAAAGGGCTGAGTGCCGACCTCCGCAGGGATGATCAGGAGCATCGCCAGAGCAGCAGGGATCATAGCGAGCTGAGCGATCATGGGACCGTTGGCGATCTGCCAGTTCGTAATGGCCTTAAACCCGAAAAACAGCTGATCTCCGCCCACCTTTTTGGCTACAGCGAGAAAAACTATGATAAGGGGGAGCTCGTAGCTCATCATGGTGACCATCTCACGGGAGATGCCGATCCCGGCAAACGGCGAACCGGATGCGGAACCGCCCACGATCAGCGCTACAGCGGGTATCGTCAGCAGATAAAGGATAACGATCAGATCCGCGTCGCCGGTAAAAGCGCACCAGCCTCCTATGGGTATAAAAAGCATCATAACCGCAAGGCTGACAAAGCCCACGACGGGAGCAGCCATATATACGCGGCGGTTCGCTGCGTGAGGGACTATCGTCTCCTTGCCCATGAGCTTGAAGAAATCATAAGTGGGCTGCATTACCGGCGGGCCGATGCGCTTTTGCATGCGGGCGAGGACCTTGCGGTCAATACCGGCGAGAAGTAGTCCCGCTGCCATGGCAAAGAAGGCTCCGGGGAAGATAAGAGTCTTGACTATTATTTTTATCGTAGCTAATACGTTTATCATTTCACTCTCCTCCTCACAGCAGCACCACGAACATAAAGACTATGAAGATCGCGGCGGCCGCGACGGCCATGAGCGCGTAATCGTTCACGTTACCGGAATGAATGCCCTGCATCACGCGGAAGTATCCGGAGAAATTCTTCTTAAAGCCCCAGAAAAGATCCGAGCCGCCCACGTGTGAGTGCATACTCTTCTCTCCCGAGAAGAAGGTGGCGTACTTGCCGTCCACGTCCTGTGCGCTCTCGCTCTGGAGCACGGCGCCGCGGGTCTTTTCACCGAATACGACCACCCAGCATACGGCGATGAGGATGATGGCAAAAAGTATCAGCCACGCAGTAGGATTCCAGTAGCTGAAGGAGACCTTTGCGACCTCGATATCCGCGATACCGGCTGAAGCCGCCGTTCCGCTGCCGAGCATAGCATCGATATATCCCGTCACGTTCAGTGCGGCATTTGACGCGGGCGCCAGAATGAATCTGTAGAGATCGCCGTAGAGTACACCGCTCGCCACGCAGAGCAGCGCCATTATCCACATCGGCAGGCGCATCGAGAAAGGCACTTCCCTGGTCTGCTGCAGCTGAGCGGGGCACTGTCCGAAAAAGACAGCCTGAGTGACCTTGATAAAGGATGCAAGCGTCATTACCGAGACAACCACCGCGGTCACGGTTGCGAACGCATAGAAGAAATTGCCCGTAGTCACGGCCTTTTCATAGGTCGCCTGGTAGATCATCCATTTCGACGCAAAGCCGTTAAAAGGTGGCAGACCCGAGATGGAGAAGGCTCCAATCAGGAAGCAAATGCAGGTTTTCGGCATTTTCTTTGAGAGTCCGCCGAGCCGGTCAAGATCCGTCGTCCCGGCTGCGTAAAGCACAGCGCCGGCGCAAAGGAACAGCAGGCCCTTGAAAAGAGTATGGTTGAGCGCGTGGAAAAGGCCTCCGGTCACGCCCAGTGCCGTGCACAGGCCTATGGCTGTGATGACGTAGCCAATCTGCGAGATGCTGTGGAAAGCCAGCAGACGCTTTAAGTCATGCTGAGCCAGCGCCATGGTAACGCCGATAAACATCGTGATGACGCCGAGCAGCACCAGCAGGATCTGGATCGCTTCGATATCCATCGCTCTGAAGATGATATAGACCAGACGGATCATTCCGTAGACGCCGGCCTTGTTTACCATGCCGGAAAAGACCATAGACACTGAGGTCGGCGCGGACATATAGGCGTCGGCCGCGGGCGCATGGAAAGGCACGATAAATGATTTTACGCCAAAGCCCGTAAACATCAGCGCCAGCGCGAGCACAGTCACCGGCGTCAGATTTCCGCTGAGCATGGACGAAAGCTGAGCCATATTCAGCGTGTGGCACTGCATATAGAGCAGCGTGATTCCGGTAAGCGTAAAGCCCGAGCCGACAGAACCCACGATCAGATATTTGAAAGCAGCTTCGAGATTACTGCCTTTTTTGTTGCGGAAGGCGGTAAGCGCGACTGCCGCAAAGGTCATGATCTCCACCATGACAAAGAGGTTGAAGACGTCGCCCGTGCATACGAGGCCGAGCACCGCGCCCGAAAGCATCAGGAACAGTGTATAATAGTGGCCGAGATGGCGGTCCCTTTCCATATATCTGAAGGAATATACCGCTGAAAGCCAGATCGTCAGCACTACCAGGATAGCAAAGAACATACTGAGCTGGTCGATCTCATAGCCGATACCTATCGCATAGCCGTCCACAGGCTCCCAATTGCCCATCCAGTAGCTGATGATCTCTCCGTCCAGCATGACGGGCTTTACGAGATAAAGCATCAGCGCGGCGGCGCAGGTCGTAAAGACAAATACTATGATATTGCGTACGATCTTGCTCTTTGATCCGAAGATCTCCACAAGGAAGGCTCCGAGGAAAAGACCCATGACCGCTATAGCGGGAAAATGAGAGTAATTCATCCTTTAAGCCTCCTTATCTCGTTGGCGTCGGTGGTCTTGTAGCGCCGGTTCAGCATGATGACGAGCGCCAGCGCCATCGCGTCCACGCAGGCCCCGATAACGATCGAGGTCAGTGTCAGCGCCTGGGGCACGGGGTCCACAAAGGCCGCAGCGGACGCATTCAGATTGAAAAGATCCGACGAATAGATGGGAGCCGTCCCGCCGTTGTTGTATCCGATGCTTACGATCAGCAGATTGATGCCATAGTCGGTGATACCGAGGCCGAGCACTATCTTTATCAGATTGCGCTTGGTGCAGACGGTGTACAGTCCGAGGACAATAAGGATCACGGAAGTAATATAATTGAGTATCATTCTTCTTCCTCCTCTTCTTCATCGTCCGCGCCGGGAGCCAGAAGCCCAAGCATAAGCAGCAGGAGGAAGCTGACGCCCGTAAGGACCTTCCAGCCTACGGTCCATCCCATAAAGGTAATGGTGCCGGCGCTGACCAGGTCTCCGAACTCTCCCACATTCCAGAATACGTTTCTTGCAAAATTCGCGCCGAGGACGATGCCTGCTATCCCGAGCAGCACGTAAAGCGTAGCTCCGCAGGACTCGTTGACCCTCAGGACTTCACTGTTGATGGCTTTTTTCGTGGTGTTCCAGCCGTATCCGAGATACAGCAGCAGCGCGCCCGAGGCAGCCATAACGCCGCCCTGGAAGCCTCCTCCGGGGCTGACGGTACCGAACAGGATGATATAGATGCCGAAAAGGAGCGAGAACGGCAGGAATTTATCGGCAGCGCACTTTACGATGATATGCCGCTCCGTGATGCCTTCTTTAAACTTCATGAGCCTCATCCTCCTTCTTTTCTTTTTTGTTTCTCGCGAGGATCACGAAGGATCCGGCTATGGCCGTGAGCAGGATAAATGACTCTCCGAGCGTATCATAACCACGGAAATCAAATACGATCGCGGCTACATTGTTCACGGCGTTTGCCTCCGAGACGTTCTTTTCCACGATGATGTCCGCGACTCCGTCCGGCTCGACCCTATCGTAGGAGAAGGTGCCGTCGGCGTTCTGAGTGACTTCCACGTTCGTGGCACGGAAATTCTCATATCCGTAGCTGACGGCGCGGATGCCGACTATAAGTATGATCGCGGCGGCGAAAAGGGCGATGATCTTTTTAGTCTTCATTGTTTTTATCTTCATCTCCCTTCTTTGTAGTCTTGCGTACTGCTATGACAAAAATAGCGGTCGAAAGCACTGCGCCGACTGCAGCCTCAGCGATGGCCACATCAGGCGCGTGCAGGATGATAAACGCAAGCGAGACAAAACCTCCCGTCACGCCGAGAGCGATGACGGAATTCATCACGTTTTTAGCCATGACCGCATAGACCGCGGTCACGATGATGGCTATCATTACGAGGGCATTAAGAATAGTTTCAATCTGCATCTGTCAGATCCTCCCCGTACTGATCGCATGCAAAGCCCTGCTCCGGACGGTAGCCGTGGCGGTAGGCGCCCTTGGCCAGCGCGTGGCCGGAGATGGGATTGGTCACAATATAAAACACACCGAGAATACCGATCTTGACAGCCATGGAATAATCTCCGTACTGCCAGATCGCGTACATGATACCGCCGATTATGACGCCGAGCACGCCCATGGTGCCGATATTCGTGCTGGACTGCATACGGCTGAAGGTGTCAGGCATGCGGAGCATTCCGACCGTACCCGCGAGGGCAAAGAAAATGCTGATGCCGATAAGTATATCTATCGCTATTCTCATAATCTTCCCTCCAGATATCTGGCTACGATGACCGAGCCGATAAAACCGAGGACGGCCGTCACGAGAGCTATATCCAGATATATCCCTCTCCCGGTGAAAAGCGCGAAGAGGATCAGTGCCATATCGGCGAGGATATCAATAGCGTCCGCGGTTATCGCACGGTCGGCGATCGTGGGACCCTTTATGAGTCTGATGACAAGGCACAGAGCCATTACCACAAAACAGATGGCTCCGAAAAGCAGCTCGTTCATTTCCATATCCTCCTTATCCATTTCTCGAGAGTTCCCTTTATGGAATCGCCGGCCTGTTCCGGCTCCGTGCAGTCGACGTGGAGCCAGTGGATGTAGAGCCACGTCTTTTCATCCTGATCGGCGATGTCCATGGTGATGGTGCCGGGCGTCAGGGTGATGGAATTGGCCAGCATGGAGAGACCATATTCGCTCTTAAGCTCGGTGGGGACCTTCACTATGCCGGGATTTATCTTGAGCTTACCGGGCCGGAGCGCTCTCCAGGCTACGTCCCAGTTGGCTTTAAGCAGCTCCCATCCGAATATAAAGATGCAGTAGAAAAGAAGCGCCAGCAGCTTTACCGGGTTAAACAGGTAAAAAGCGCTCCTGTGGATAAAAAATCTCGCCGAAAAAAGCGCCACGAGCACACTTACAAGCCCGCCTGCGATAAGCACTTCCGGCGCCGCGTTCCCGTTAAAGATCGCCACTATCTGGCCGGTAAGAAGCAGCCAGAATATGTAGCAGACTATCGCGGTCGAGAGAAAAGCCGGAAAAGTCGTCTTTTTCAAATCAATACCTACCTTCCTCGTTTTATGTAAACCAGTATTTTATCAGTCAGTGCAGGGTGTATCCGCTACGCCCTTATCTTCTCTTCGATCTTTGACGAAAGCCACTCAAGGAAATCTCCTTCGCCCTCGTGCGTCCTCGTGGACACTTTAAAGATACGGGCCTTCGGGTTGATATCATGCGTGTCCGAGCAGACGCGTTCGTCGTCGAACTCAAAATACTGCATCATATCGTATTTGTTTATCACGAGCGCGTCGGTCGTCGCGAACATGAGAGGATATTTTGCGACCTTGTCGTCGCCCTCCGGGACGCTCAGGATCGCCACCCTCAGATCCTCGCCGATATTGAACTCGGCGGGGCAGACGAGGTTGCCGATGTTTTCGACAAAGAGCACGTCCAGCGCGTCCAGATTAAAGCCGGGCAGGATATTCTCTATTGACATGGCCTCGATGTGGCAGGCGCCGTCCGTCTGGAGCTGTACCACGGGGATCCCCATGCTGTCTATGGCCTCGGCGTCGATCTGACCGGCTATATCGCCCTCGATGACCCCGATCCTGAAGCTGTCCCTAAGTCCGTTGATGACCGCTTTTATCAGGCTCGTCTTGCCTGCTCCAGGGGATCCCATGACGTTCACGATCGCGACCTTTTTCTCGGCAGTGATGCGG
>CAMOQY010000073.1 GCA_946623295.1 uncultured Lachnospiraceae bacterium
TCACCTGCATCCACGCGCTTGCCCTACCGGGCAAGACCGCTCCTGCCGCCGCGGTTTCTTCGGGCTCCTCAGAGGGCGCCATATCCCCGAGAGCCAGAGCTCTTGCGGCAAAGACCGGCGCGGACATTTCGCGCGCCGTTGCCACCGGTCCCGAGGGACGCATTATAGAAAGAGATATTCAGAAGGCTCTTGATCAGGGCTTCCTGGTGGGTCAGGCTCCTGTTTCCGCAGCTGCTCCCGCTCCTGCCGCAGCCGCCTGCGTATGCGCCGACGGGCCCGAGTACGACGAGGAAGCTCTTCCCAATATCCGCAAGGTCATCGCGAAGGCCATGCACGGTTCGATTTCTTCCATGGCTCAGCTCACCATGAACTCCAGCTTCGATGCTACGGCTATCCTGGCGTACCGCGCTCAGGTAAAGGCCTGCGCGGAGAAAATGGGCCTGGAAAACATCACCCTGAACGACATAGTGCTCTACGCGGTATCGCGCGTACTGCTCAGATACAGAGATATAAACGCCAACTTTGTGGATGATAAGATGCGCTATTTCAGACATGCGAATATCGGCGTGGCAGTAGATACCGAGAGAGGACTTCTGGTGCCTACGCTGATGCATGCCGATACGCTCTCGCTCAACGAGATCTCGGCCGAGGCAAAGGCCCTTATCGCCGAGGCCAAGAGCGGCAGCATCAATCCCGACAAGCTCACCGGCGGCAGCTTTACCGTCACGAATCTTGGCTCACTGGGCGTCGAGAGCTTCACACCCATCAACAACCCGCCTCAGACGGCTATCCTTGGCGTATGCTCGATCACACGCCGCATAAAGACCGGAGCAGACGGCAAAGACGTAAGTTATCCGGCCATGGGTCTGTCCCTGACCGTGGACCACAGAGTTATAGACGGATCGCCCGCAGCCCGCTTCCTCAAGGAAGTCTGCGACGGACTGGAGCATTTTGACCTGCTCCTGGCGAAATAGGAGGGACCGGTATGTATGAACTGATAGTTATCGGCGGAGGCCCCGCCGGATACAACGCAGCGGAAAAGGCCGCCGAAGGCGGACTGTCGACCTGCGTTATCGAAAAGAGAGCTCTGGGCGGGACCTGCCTGAACGAAGGCTGCATCCCTACCAAGACTCTGCTTTATTCCGCAAAAATCTACGACTACGCAAAGCACAGCGCCCCCTACGGCGTCAGCTTTACCGGCGCGTCCATCGATCATCCCGCCATCATCGCCCGTAAAAACAAGGTCGTAAAGACCCTTGTCGCGGGCGTAGGCTCCAAGATGAAGAGCCGCGGGATCGACGTGATCAAGGAGACTGCGCGCATCACCGGACGCAAGGGCGACGTCTTTACGGTAGCTGCCGGAGATCAGGTGATCGAGGGCAGAAGGATCCTCGTCTGCACCGGCTCTGAGGCAGCGCTTCCGCCCATCGACGGACTGAAGGATTCCCTGGCGAGCGGCTTTGCCGTGACCAACAGAGAGATCCTTGACATGAAGGAAGTGCCCGGCACGCTCCTCGTGGTCGGCGGCGGAGTCATAGGCCTTGAGATGGTCAGCTACTACAATTCCATCGGCACCGAGGTCATAGTCCTCGAGATGCTGGATCATATCGCCGGCCCCACGGACCGCGAGATCTCCGGCATGCTGAAAAAAGAATACGAAAAGAGAGGCGTGCGCTTTATCCTCGGAGCGAAGGTAACTTCCGTGAGAGACGGAAAGATCACCTATGAGCTTGGCGGCGAGAGCTGCGAGGTAAAGGGTGACAAGGCGCTCATTTCCATCGGCAGGCGGGCTGTTTCCGCCGGGCTGGGACTTGAGGAGCTCGGCGTGGAGATCCGGCGCGGCGCAGTGGTTACAGACGAACACTGCAGGACGAGCGTCCCCGGGATCTGGGCCGCCGGCGATGTAAACGGCCGCAGCATGCTGGCGCACACAGCCTACCGCGAGGGCGAGGCTGCCGTCAGAGATATGCTGGGCATAGCCGATAAGGTAGATTATGATGCGATCCCTTCGGTCATCTACACCAACCCCGAGGTCGCCTGCGTAGGCGAAAGCGAGGAATCCGCCCGCGAGAAGGGCCTGGATGTAGAGATCAAAAAGATCCCGCTGCGTTTTTCCGGCCGCTATCTTGCCGAGAATGAGGGCGGAAACGGCATCATGAAGATAATAGTTGACAAGGAACATGGCAGGATCCTCGGATTTGCCATGATCGGCAGCTATGCCTCGGAGATCATCTACGGCATCGCCATGATGGTGGGCCGCGAGATGCGCCTCTCCGAGATACAGAAGTACGTATTCCCGCACCCTACGGTAGGCGAGGCCTTCCGTGAGGCGATCTTCTAAAATACAGAAAGGAGTCGTAACTGATTTCAAATGACTACTGAGACAAAAGAACTCAAGGCTCTGGCGGCAAAGATCAGGATCGCCGCGCTGACAGCCATCAATTCCATCGGCTCCGGCCACACGGGCGGCGCGCTCAGCATAGCTGACGCACTGGCTGTGCTCTATGGCCGCGAGATGCGGGTCGATCCCGCAAACCCCTCCTGGCCCGAGCGTGACAAGCTCGTCTGCTCCAAGGGCCACGCCGGCCCCGCGGTCTACGGAACGCTGGCGGTAAAGGGCTTTTTCCCTTATGAAGAGCTGCGCACCCTGAACCAGGGCGGCACGAGACTCCCCAGCCACTGCGACAGGAACAAGACTCCCGGCATCGACATGACTACGGGATCTCTCGGACAGGGCGTATCGCTTGCCTGCGGCATGGCTCTGGGCGAGAAGCTTCGCGGACGCGACAGCCGCGTTTTCCTCATCGTAGGCGACGGCGAGACAAACGAAGGCCAGGTATGGGAGGGCTTCTCCTTTGCTTCGGCCAAAAAGCTCGGCAACCTCGTAGTCCTGCTCGACTGGAACAAGCGCCAGCTGGACGGCTGGACCGTCGACATACACGATATGGGTGATTTTGAAGCAAAGTTCAAGGCCTTTGGTTTCGATACCGTAAAGGTCAACGGCAATGACGTGGATGAGCTTGCCGCGGCGCTCGAGCGCACGAGAAAGGGCGGAGACAAGCCCTACGCGATCGTCATGGATACCGTCAAGGGCGCAGGTATCAAGGAAGTCGCCGAGACTGCCATGAACCACACCTATCCGGTTACCGATGAAAATCTGGCGATCTGGAAAGAGCGCCTTGAGGCAGAGATCAAGGAATTGGAGGGTTGAGAGTATGATAAAGATCGTATATAACGGAGAGCTTGACCCCAGACTTTGCAAGCAGGTCCTTGGTTCGACCATTCCCGCTCTGGCGGAGGCCGACCCTGATGTGATTTATCTGGATTCGGATCTGATGAACTGTATCGGCACCGCCAAGTGGGGCGCCGCACATCCCGACCGCGCGATCAACTGCGGTATCGCGGAGGCAAATATGATCGGAGTGGCCTGCGGCCTGGCTTCAGAGGGCTTCAAGCCCATCGTGCACAGCTTCGGCTGCTTCTCGTCGCGCCGCTGCTTTGACCAGGCGTTCCTTTCCGCCGGTTATGCGAAAAACGATATCACGATCCTCGGCACCGACCCCGGCGTCACGGCCACGATGAACGGCGGTACGCATATGCCCTTTGAGGATATGGCGCTTTACCGCGCTCTGCCCGGTTCGACCGTCATCGACATCACCGATCCGACGATGCTCGAGAGCGTGCTTCATCAGTGCGTGGATCTTCCCGGAGTTAAATATGTACGCGTCGGACGCAAATCATACGCCAAGGTCTACGAAGAGGGCAGCGAGACGCCCATCGGCAAGGCCATCACGCTCCGCGAGGGCAGCGATGCCGTGGTATTTGCTACCGGCATCATGATCCACGAGGCCATGCAGGCCGCCCAGGCTCTCGAAAAAGAGGGCATCTCGGTAGCCGTGGTCGATATGTTCACGGTCAAACCGATCGACGTGGATGCGGTCTGCGAGTGGGCCGGAAAGACCGGAGCCGTCGTGACTGCCGAGAACCACAACCGCTACGGCGGACTTACCTCCGCTGTCAGCGAAGTCCTTGGAGCGCGCTGCCCCGTGCCGATCGAGCACGTAGCCGTCGAGGATGAGTTCGGCGAGGTCGGTACCCAGAGCTACCTGCAGAAGCGCTTCGGACTTACTGCCGAGCATGTCGCCGAGGCAGTCCGCAAGGTGATCTCACGCAAGTGATCGTTTTGCATGTGATTGTATTTTGGGCAAATGCAGCCTGAAGGCGGTGCTTCTTCGGCCGCCGGCGCTTAATGAGAACGAGCGTAAGCTCAGTTCGAATTTAGCGTCCGCTGCGAGGCGAAGGCAGCGAAAGCGTGCCGCCGCAGGCGCATTTGGCAAAAATGCTTTGTAGTGTATAAATAATACCGCCGGTGACGGGGGCAGCAGAAGAGGGCCACGGAAAACGGCGTGAAAAGGAGAAAAAAACAATGCCCAAGAGTCAATTTGTCGATCCCAAAAAGGCCTTTGAAAAAGGCTTTATCCACTTTGAAGACATCCCGGTATGCCAGTACGATCTGAGCTTTGCCGAAGAGAAAAAGATCTATTCGCGCGATGATCTGCTTCGTATCTACCGCGATATGTCGATCATACATGAATTTGAGACAATGCTCAACGAGGTAAAGACCAAGAGCAGCTACAACGGCGTCGAGTACAACAACCCCGGCCCTGCGCATCTGTCTATCGGACAGGAAGCCAGCGCGGTAGGAGAGGCCTACAGCCTCGGCATCGAGGACCTGACCTTCGGATCGCACCGCAGCCACGGCGAGATCCTGGCCAAGGGACTTTCCTCCATCCATCAGCTGGATGAGCAGGAGCTCTACGATATCATGAAGGAATTCCTCGGCGGCAGCGTGCTTTCCGTAGTAGAAAAGCACATGAACACCGGCGGCAGCGTAAAGGAGCTGGCTATCGACTTCCTGCTCTACGGCGCGCTGGCTGAGATCTTTGCCCGTACGACCGGCTTTAACAAGGGTCTGGGCGGATCGATGCATGCTTTCTTTATCCCGTTCGGCATCATGCCCAACAACGCCATCGTCGGCGGCGGCGTTCCCGCAGCGCTCGGCGCGGCGATCTACAAGAGAGTCAACCATAAAAAGGGCATCGTCGTAGCCAATTTCGGCGACGGCGCCTGCGGCAGAGGTCCTGTCCTTGAGTCCATGAACTTCTCCACGATGGACCAGATCAAGAAGCTCTGGGGCGATGGCTCCGGAGAGGGACTTCCGCTTCTGTTCAATATCTTCAACAACCATTACGGAATGGGCGGCCAGACCCGCGGCGAGACCATGGGCTTTGACTTTGCTGCAAGGCTCGGCGCAGGCTTCAACCCCGAGGAAATGCATGCAGAGCGTGTAAACGGCTACAATCCTCTTGCTGTGATCGACGCCGTAAAGCGCAAGAAAGCGCTGCTGCTTGCCGGCAAGGGCCCCGCGCTGCTTGACGTAGTGACCTACCGTATTTCCGGACATTCGCCTTCCGATTCCTCCACCTACCGTACTCCCGAGGAGATCCAGGCCTGGAAGGATGCGGATCCTATCGCTGCCTTCGGCAGAAAGCTTACCTCCGGCAGAGGCAAGGTCGCCACAGAGGACGAGCTTGCTGCTATGCGTGAGCAGATCACGACCCGCATGACCGAGATCATGAAGCTGGCCATCAACGACGAGATCTCGCCCCGCATGGATCTGGAAAAGGATCCCGAGGCCATTTCGTCCCTGATGTTCTCCAACCTTCACGTCGAGAGCATGGATCCCGACCGCGAGAGCGAGATGCTTCTGCCCCGCGAGGAGTGCCCTCGTATCAAGGAGCTCTCCACCAAGATCCGTACTGCATGGGATGAGAGCGGAAAGCCCGTCTCCAAGATGAAGGCCTTTAATATCCGCGACGGTCTGGCTGAGCCGATCATCGATAAATTCTACGAGGATCCCACCCTTATCGCCTACGGCGAGGAGAACCGCGACTGGGGCGGCGCCTTCGGTGTATACAAGAAGATGACGGAGGCCATACCTTATCACAGGCTTTTCAATGCGCCCATCTCCGAGTCCGCAATAGTCGGCTCCGCAGTAGGCTACGCCATGTGCGGCGGCCGCGTCATAGTCGAGCTGATGTACGCCGACTTTATCGGCTGCGCCGGTGATGAGATCTTTAACCAGATGGCAAAATGGCAGGCCATGTCTGCCGGCATCCTCAAGATGCCCATCATCCTGAGAGTTTCCGTCGGCTCCAAGTACGGCGCTCAGCACAGCCAGGACTGGACGGCTCTGACCGCTCATATCCCCGGACTGAAGGTCGTCTTCCCCGCTACGCCTTACAACGCGAAGGGCCTGATGCAGGCCGCGCTCAACGGCACCGATCCCGTGATCTTCTTTGAGTCGCAGCGTATCTACGACAAGGCTGAGGAGTTCCATGAGGGCGGAGTTCCCGAGGGCAAATACGAGATCACGATCGGCGATCCCGATATCAAGCGTCCCGGCAAGGACGTCACCATTCTTTCCATCGGCGCCGTCATCTACCGCGCCATGGAGGCCGCAAAGATCCTCGAGGAGAAATACGGCGTTTCCGCCGAGGTCATCGATGCCCGCTCCATCGTACCCTTTGACTATACAAAGGTCGTTGAGTCGATCAAAAAGACCGGACGCTGCGTGATCGTAGGCGATGCGGTAGAGAGAAACTCCGTGATGAAGGATATGGCCGCGACCATCGGCGAGCTGGCCTTCGACTACCTGGACGGCCCCGTGACCGTAGTCGGCTCCAGAAACTGGATCACGCCCTGCTACGAGCTGGATCACATGTTCTTCCCTCAGGCAGACTGGATCATCGATGCCATCCACGAGAGGATCCTTCCTCTGCCCGGCCATGTCGCCACCCACAATTTCACCACAGTAGAAAAAATGAAGCGCGCCAAAGGCGGCGTATAACAGCCTGATTTTCAGAGATGGAGGCATGCGCCCTTAGGCCATGCCTCCGATATTGTAAGAGGACAAAAAATGAGTTTAAAGCACATAGTAGAAATATCCAACCGCTACGGATCGGACCCCGAATACGTCCTGGCCG